>JAJBVW010000143.1:0-5065 GCA_020866945.1 Oscillospiraceae bacterium | reverse complement strand
CCGGGTCGCGGTGTATGTTCTTCGACCCGCAGGCCTCGCACTGGCAGGCGTCCGTCCGGGACACGGTAACGTGGCCGCAGTCGTCGCAGTACCAGGCGGGAATCTGATGGCCCCACCAGAGCTGGCGGCTGATGCACCAGTCCTTTACGCTGTACATCCAATTTAAGTACGTTTTGGAGAAGCGTTCGGGGACGAACTTTATCGTGCCGTCCTCCACCACGCGAATGGCCTCCTTGGCCAGCGGCTCCATCTTCACGAACCACTGGTCGCTTGCCAGGGGTTCCACGTCGCTGTGGCAGCGGTAGCAGGTACCCACGTTGTGGACGTGATCCTCCACCTTCACAAGATAGCCCTGCTCCTCCAGGTCGGCCACGATGGCCTTCCGGGCCTCATAGCGATCCATGCCGTCATACTTGCCGCCGTTGATGATTTTGCCGTCCCCGTCCAGGATAAGGATCTGCTCCAGATTATGCCGCAGGCCCACCTCGAAGTCGTTGGGGTCGTGGCAGGGGGTCATCTTCACGCAGCCGGTGCCGAAGGCCATGTCTACGTACTCGTCTGCCACGATGGGGATCTCCCGCCCCACCAGGGGCAGGGTGCAGGTCTTCCCCACCAGATCCGTATACCGTTCATCCTCAGGATTCACGGCCACGCCGGAGTCGCCCAGCATGGTCTCAGGCCGGGTGGTGGCAATGATAACATAGCCGGATCCGTCCGTCAGGGGATAGCGGATATGCCACAGGTGGCCGGGTTTTTCCTCATAC
The DNA here is from genome assembly GCA_020866945.1 of Oscillospiraceae bacterium. GTDB lineage: Bacteria > Bacillota > Clostridia > Oscillospirales > Oscillospiraceae > CAJOIG01. The sequence goes on along the minus strand of JAJBVW010000143.1, from coordinate 4,301 downwards.
TCCACCTCCGCGTCGGATAGAGCGGTGGTGCAGTGGGGACACCAGTTGATGATGCGCTTGCCCTTATAGATAAGGCCCTTTTCGTACAGGCTGCAAAATACCTCCCGCACGGCCTTGGAGCAGCCCTCGTCCATGGTGAAGCGCTGGCGCTCCCAGTCGCAGGAGGAACCCAGGGTCTTGAGCTGGGTAACGATGCGGTCGCCGTATTTATTCTTCCAGTCCCACACCCGGTCAAGGAATCTCTCCCGGCCCAGATCAAAGCGGGTCAGGCCCTCCTCCTTGCGGAGGCTTTCCTCCACCTTGATCTGGGTGGCGATGCCCGCGTGGTCATAGCCCGGCACCCAGAGGGCGGAATAGCCCTTCATCCGCTTATAGCGGATGAGTACGTCCTGGATGGTCTCGTCCACAGCGTGGCCCAGATGGAGCTGGCCGGTGACGTTAGGGGGCGGGATGACGATGGTGAAGGGCTTCTTTTCCGGGTCGCGCTTGGCGTGGAAATAGCCCCCGTCCAGCCACATCTGATAGATGCGGCTCTCCACCTGTTTGGGGTCGTATTGCTTCGGTAACTCTTTCATTGACACATTTCCTCGATTTCCTCTATGGAGGACATCCCCACCTGGCGGGCGATCTCCTCTCCGTTTTCAAAGACAATCAGGGTCGGGATGGACATGACGCCATAGCGCTGCGCCAGGGAGGGCTGGGCGTCTACATCTACCTTTCCCACCTTGACCCGGTCTTGTTTTGCGGCAAATTCCTCTACCACCGGCCCCTGGGCACGGCAGGGGGCGCACCAAGTCGCCCAGAAGTCCACCAGCGTCACCCCGGAGGCGATGGCCTCACCAAAGGTCTCCGCTGTTAGGTTTATTGCGCTCATATATCTTCAAGCTCCTTTGCTTATTGGTTTTCCTGTGATTTCAAAAATTTATCCGCGCTGAGGGCAGCCATATTTCCCTGCCCCACGGCGCGGGCCACCTGGTAAGGACGGCCTGTGCAGTCCCCGGCGGCGAACACGCCGGATACGCTGGCGGCCATGGTCTCGTCCACCTGGATGTGGCCCTCCGCCAGGGTCAGGCCCGGCAGAAGCGTCTCCGCCGCAATGGTGGCCCGCATGACGAACGCCCCCGCCACGGGATAGGGCGTCCCGTCTGCGACGACGGCCTCCACCTTATTCTCCCCGGAAATGACGTAGCTACCGGCCCGTTTTTTGTCAAAATATTCCACCCGACAGCCCAGACTCTGCAAAAACTCCGCCGCCTCCCGACCGGGGCCGCCCATATCCAGCACAGCCACGTCCCGGCCCTTATAGAGCATCCCGTCGCAGGTGGCGCAGTAGCTGACGCCCTTGCCCAAAAGCTCCGCCTCGCCGGGAACGGGCTTTGTCCCCTGCTGGGCGCCGGTAGCAAGGATAAGGCTTTTCGCCTCGTAAAAATCCTGCTCGGCGGTGATATAAAACCGCCCGCCGGTGGCCATAACGCCGGTGGCCCGGCCAATGGCCACGTCTATCCCCTGCTTCTTGACACCGTCAACCATGGCTTCCAGCAGCGCAAGACCACTAACGCCGGTCAGGCCGGGGTAGTTGTCGATTCGCCCCGCCCTGGCAAGAGGGCTGGCCGCCGGGTCGTTTGTCAGCACCATGACCCGCCGTCCCCTGGCATGGGCCGTCAGCGCCGCCGAAAGCCCCGCCGGGCCGCCGCCCAGGATGAAGATGTCACAGGCTTCTCCGCTCATAGGGTACATCCTTCCACAAAATTCTTGTCGAACCATTATATTGTATCACACCGTTTTGCCCCCTGCAAGGGTGAAGCACACATTTAGTGTACCCTCCATGGGCGAAAAAAACGCCGACCTGCGCCGACGTTTTTTATTTATTGTTCCAGCGTTTTTTCCAGACACAGAAGCCTGACTCCCTCCAGTCCGTTGAAGGTACAGGGGATAACAGAGCCTTCCCGGTAGCCGAGACGCTTATACAACGCGCGGGCGGCGGTGTTTCGCACGTTGGTATCCATACGCAAAAACGGACAGCCCCGCTCCCTGGCATACTGTTCATAGAAACGGACGAAGGAGGAGCCATAGCCCCGCCCCTTTGCCGCTGGGGAAACCACCAGGGTGTGCAGCACCATAACCCGCTCCGGCGGTGCGTCTGTCTGCCAGACCGCCTGGGCATAGGCCGGGTCCTGCTCCTGATTGATGCGGGCGGCGGCCACAATGCGGCCCTCCGCCTCCTGGACAAACATCTCCCCCGCCTGAACAGCATCCTCCGCCGTCCGGCTGGTGGGATAAATGCCCCGTATCCAGCCGGTGGTAGTCCGGCCCGCCTCCTCCTCGGTGTGTATCTCGTCGTATATTCGGGCGATGCCCGCCACATCCTCTGCCGCTGCCCTGCGAATCACTGCCTGCCCTCCATATCCTTGATCAGCCTGTTGGCCAGACCCTTTATGTCCCGCAGGTGCAGCACAGGAACATCTGTCCACACCGGCTCGTCGCTCATCACAAGAATGTACTCCCCCTTCACCGGGGGCAACCCTTTGCCCCGAACGACGCCGATTTTGGGGAAAGGCCCTTCCTTCCCCCCCTCGGTCAGCACAATGTCTGCGTCCTGGATGCGGGCCACCGTCTCCTCCAACGTCAGGGGGCGGTTTTCCAAAATGGCGGCGTGGGTCTCGCTGACAATGGCGGTCACATCCGCTCCCGCCTGGGTCATGCGCCAGGTGTCCTTGCCTGGGATGTCCATGTCAAACTCGTGACCCTCATGCTTTACCACAGCCACGGTCAGGCCCCGCTTTTTCAGCTCTGGAACCAGCTTTTCCAGAATAGTGGTCTTGCCGCTGTCCGACCAGCCCACCAGGGAATAGACCGGGCGGCTCATCGCGGGTCTGTAGCGCAGTCCCGGCCCTTGCCCCGCAGCATTTCCAGCCCATGCTCCAGGGCGGGCAGCACCGGCTCCAGATTCTCCCGAATGGCGCGGGGACTGCCGGGCAGGTTCACGATCAGTGTCCGGCCCCGAATCCCCGCCTGGGCACGGCTGAGCATGGCGCGGGGGGTGATTTTCAGTCCCTCATAGCGCATGGCCTCCGGAATGCCGGGACACAGCTTGTCGCAGACGGCGACGGTGGCCTCCGGGGTAACATCCCTGGGGGTGAAGCCGGTGCCGCCGGTGGTCAGGCACAGGGCCGCGTCCTTTTCATCCGCGCACAGGCGGAGCGCCGCCTGTATTGACTCCGGCTCGTCCGGCACGATGGCGGTATACACCACCTGATACCCGGCCTCCTCTAAAAGCTGGCACACCAGCGGCCCGCCGGTGTCCTCCCGCTGGCCCTGAGAGCCTTTATCGCTGACGGTGATGACCGCCGCTGTATATTCCATGGTCAAGTTCCTCCTGATTGCTTTATTCGGATACGATCTCTATCTCGTCCCCCGCCCGCACGACGCCGCCGGTCAGGACGCGGACGAAAATACCCTCTCTTGGCATAACGCAGTCCCCGGTAATCTTGCGGATGGCGCAGCCCTGGTGACATTCCTTGCCAATCTGCGTAACCTCCGTCAACGCAGGGCCGATTTGCAGCCTTGTGCCGACAGGCAGGGCGTAAAGGCAGATGCCCTCTGTTAGAATGTTTTCCGCAAACGCCCCATGGGGCAGGTCGGGGAATTTTTCCCGCATTTTGTCCACGCTCTCCGTCCCCAAAAGGCTTATCTGCCGATGCCACGGCCCGGCGTGGGCGTCTCCCACGATGCCGTGATTTTCCCGCAGCTCCGCCGAAGGTATTTCAAACTTGGGCGTTCCCTTCTCTGTGCTGATGCAAACGGCCACTACCTTAGCCATGATGATTCTCCTCCCACCGATAAAGCCCGGATTTACCCCCGGATTTTTCCACAAGATGTATATTTTCTATCACGATGTCCCGCTGAACAGCCTTGCACATATCATAAATCGTCAGCGCCGCCACAGAGGCCGCCATCAGGGCCTCCATCTCCACCCCTGTCTGGCCCGTGCAGCGGGCGGCGGCAGTGATGGAAATGGTACATTGCTCCTCGTCCATCTCAAAGGCCACGTCCACCCCGGTCAGGGGGATGGGATGACACATGGGGATAACGTCCGGCATCCGCTTGGCAGCCATAATCCCGGCCACCTGAGCCACCGCCAGCACATCTCCCTTTTTCATGCCTCCGGCCTGAATCAGCCCGAAGGTGTGCCGATTCACCCGCACAGTGGCAGCGGCCACGGCCTGGCGGAGGGTTGCGGGCTTCTCCCCCACGTCCACCATCCGCGCCCGGCCCTGGCCATTAAAATGGGTCAGTTCCCC
>JAJBVW010000102.1:5351-9203 GCA_020866945.1 Oscillospiraceae bacterium | reverse complement strand
GGTCCATGTGGCCGCCCGCGCTGTGGCGAGCCACGCCCTGGCCATCTTCGGCGACCATTCGGACATCTACGCCTGCCGTCAGACCGGCTTTGCCATGCTGGCGGAGACGAACCCCCAGGAGGTCATGGATCTGTCGCCCGTGGCCCATATGGCGGCCCTGAAGGGGCGCGTACCCTTTATTAACTTCTTCGACGGCTTCCGCACCTCCCACGAGCTTCAGAAAATTGAAGTGTGGGACTATGAGGATTTGCGGGATATGCTGGATATGGCCGATGTGGAGGCTTTCCGCGCCCGCGCCCTGAACCCCGAGCGCCCCGTCATGCGCGGCAGCCACGAAAACGGCGACATCTTCTTCCAGAACCGCGAGGCGGCCAACCGCTACTACGAGGCCGTGCCCGGCATCGTGGAGGAGTGCATGGGCAAGATTAACGCGAAGCTCGGCACCGACTACAAGCTCTTCAACTACTACGGCGCGCCGGACGCGGATCGGGTCATCGTGGCCATGGGTTCCATCTGCGATGTGGCGGAGGAGGTCATCGACTATCTGAACGCCCGGGGCGAGAAGGTCGGCATCGTGAAGGTGCGTCTGTATCGTCCCTTTGCCGCCGACCGGCTGCTGGAGGCCATTCCTGCCACCTGCAAGAAGCTTGCCGTTCTCGACCGCACCAAGGAGCCTGGCGCCCAGGGCGAGCCGCTTTATATGGACGTCGTCATGGCCCTCGCGAACGCCGGCCGCACTGGCATCCAGGTCACCGGCGGCCGCTACGGCCTCGGCTCCAAGGACACCCCGCCCTCCAGCGTGTTCGCTGTCTATGAGGAGCTGAAAAAGGATCAGCCCAAGCGCCAGTTCACCATCGGCATCGTGGACGACGTGACCGAGCTGTCCCTGCCGGAGGTTCCCGCCCCCGACACCGCCCCGGAGGGGACGATCCAGTGCAAGTTCTGGGGCCTCGGCGGCGACGGCACCGTTGGCGCGAACAAGAACTCCATCAAGATAATCGGCGACTATACGGACAAGTTCGTTCAGGCCTATTTCCAGTATGACTCCAAGAAGACCGGCGGCGTCACCATCAGCCACCTGCGCTTTGGCGACAAGCCCATCAAGAGTCCCTATTACATCTCCAAGGCGGACTTTGTGGCCTGCCACAACCCCTCCTATGTGGACAAGGGCTTCAAGATGGTGCAGGACGTGAAGCCTGGCGGCGTGTTCCTTATCAACTGCCAGTGGAAGCCGGAGGAGCTTGACAAGCACCTGGACGGCGCTGCCCGGCGGTATATCGCCCAAAACAACATCCAGCTCTATATCATCAACGCCATCGACCTGGCCATCGAGATTGGCATGGGCAAGCGCACCAACACCATTCTCCAGTCCGCGTTCTTCACCCTGGCGAAGGTCATGCCCGTGGCGGCGGCCATCGCCCACATGAAGGAGGCCGCCACCAAGAGCTACCGCAAGAAGGGCCAGGACATCGTGGACATGAACCACAAGGCCATCGACCTCGGCGCGAACGCCTTTGTGAAGATAGATGTGCCCGCCTCCTGGGCCGACTGCCCGGATACCCCCGACCCGGAGATTCACCCCGACCGGCCGGAGGTCATGAAGATGGTCAAGGAAATCCTGACCCCCGTGGATCGGATGGACGGCGACAGTCTGCCCGTTTCCGTGTTCATGGATCACGTGGACGGCACCTTCCAGCTGAGCGCCTCCGCCCATGAGAAGCGGGGCGTGGCCGTCACCGTGCCGCGCTGGGACAGCGAGAAGTGCATCCAGTGCAACCGCTGTGCCTATGTCTGCCCCCACGCCACCATCCGTCCCTTCGCCCTGACGGAGGAGGAGGCCGCCAAGGCCCCTGCTGCCGCCAAGATTGCCCCCTGGAAGGCCGGCAAGGGCAAGGGCGTCTATCAGTTCACCATGGCCGTGAGTCCTCTGGACTGCATGGGCTGCGGTGTCTGCGTCGGCGTGTGCCCCACCCAGGCCATCACCATGGTGCCCCGCGAGGAGGAGCAGCCCCAGGAGGCCGTCTGGGATTATATGGTGGACAGTGTCGCACAGAAGGAGGAGCTGTTCGATATGACCGTGAAGGGCAGCCAGTTCCACCAGCCCCTGCTGGAGTTCTCCGGCTCCTGCGCCGGGTGCGCAGAGACCAGCTATGCCCGCCTGATCACCCAGGTCTGCGGCGACAGAATGTACATCTCCAACGCCACCGGCTGCTCGTCCATCTGGGGTGGCCCGGCGGCCACAAGCCCCTATACCGTCACCAAGGAGGGGCGCGGCCCCGCCTGGGTCAACTCCCTGTTCGAGGATAACGCGGAACACGGCTTCGGCCTGTATCTGGGCCAGAAGGCCATCCGCGACCGCATGAAGGGCGTTGTGGAGGAAGTGGCGGCCAACGGCAAGGTGGACGCCATCCGTGAGGCGGCGCAGGAATACCTCGATACTTATAATGACGGCCCGGCGAACGACGCGGCCACCCGCAAGCTCGTGGCGGCAGTGGAAAGCTCCGGCTGCGGCGGCGAGCATTGCCAGGAAATTTTGAAGAACAAGGAATACCTCTCCAAGAAGTCCGTCTGGATTTTCGGCGGCGACGGCTGGGCCTATGACATCGGCTTCGGCGGCCTGGATCACGTGCTGGCCCAGGGCGAGGACGTGAACGTCATGGTCTTCGACACGGAGGTCTATTCCAACACCGGCGGCCAGGCGTCCAAGGCCAGCCAGATCGGTCAGGTGGCGCAGTTCGCCGCCGCCGGCAAGGCCCTGGCGAAGAAGAGCCTCGCCCAGATTGCCATGACCTACGGCTACATCTATGTGGCTCAGATCGCCATGGGTGCCGACCCGGCCCAGGCCCTGAAGGCCATTGCCGAGGCGGAGGCCTATCCCGGACCCTCTCTGGTCATCGGCTACGCCCCCTGCGAGATGCACAGCATCAAGGGCGGCATGACCAACTGCCAGTCGGAGATGAAGAAGGCCGTGGACTGCGGCTATTGGAATCTGTTCCGCTATAACCCGGCTCTGATTGCCGAGGGCAAGAACCCCTTCACCCTGGATTCCAAGGCGCCCACTGGCTCCTATCGGGACTTCATCATGAACGAGGCCCGTTATTCCGCCCTGACCATCAACTTCCCGGAGCGGGCGGAGGAGCTGTTCACCGAGGCGGAGAAGACCGCGCAGGAGCGGTTCGCGAACCTTGAGCTGCAGAAGGAAATGTATGCCCAGGAGGCTGCCGCCGTTAAATAAACCCGTCAACCCGTCCGCCCTCGCGAAACGGGGGCGGACGCATAAAAAAGAAAGGATTGATACCTATGCTGATAGGAAGCGTACTGGAAAAAATGGACGCGGAGTGCGCCTGGCAGCTCTGCGCAGATAAGCTGGCGGACAGCGTCCGCAACAGCTGGCAGAAGAACACCGCCGGCCGCGTGTCCAAGTGGGAGGACGCCTTTTCCGAGGACGTGACTGCCCTGGCCGGTCTGCGGGAGGAGGGCTTCACGAATCTGGTGGGCCTGGACTACATTTTCAAATGGTGGGGCGCCAAGGACGACGAGGAGCTGGCCGGACAGGTGGACGTGGTCTGGAAGGTCGCGAGCGACGAGGGCGTCAGCACCTACCACAGCTGGATTAAGCTGGCGGAGCGGGATTTCATCCTGGGCCGCTATCGCGAGGAGCGGGCCAAGCGGGACGCGAACCGCGCCGCTTTCCGGGATGCTTTCGCCCAGTGGCGCAAGCTGTTCGAGCAGATTTGATGTGATTTTCCGAAAAAAGGAAAGCCTTTTATCGGAGAAGACCTTGCAGAAAGCCGCCGCTGTGATATTTTTTTCACCGGCGGCGGCGCGAAAAAACTGTCATATTGCACGAAA
>JAJBVW010000102.1:0-5341 GCA_020866945.1 Oscillospiraceae bacterium | reverse complement strand
AATTTTCCCCGCGAAACGATGCTGAATGTAAAAACCGGGTATAAACTCTTGCATTATGGGGCGTCATGTGCTAAAATGCGAAAATGCAGTGAAACAGGCCGCGGACAGAGGTTCGTGCCGGGGCCTGAGGGGCGCTTGTGCGCCCGCAGATGGAGCGTGATGCATTTGATACTATACGGCATGAGGAACCGAAATACTATATGACAGAATACAAAACATACATCGACGTTATGGACATGACGCCGCTGAAGATAGGAGCAGACGCCGTGGGCAATGCGACAAAACCGTTAGAGCGCACCTTTGAAAAAATAGAATGCAAGCCCCGCAGGGCTTACTTCCTCACAAAGCGGGTTTTTGACGTGGTTTTTTCCCTGGTTGCGCTGATATGCCTCTCGCCGCTGTTTTTGGTGCTCTCTGTCCTGATTTTCCTGGACGACCCTCACGGCTCGCCCTTTTTTGTGCAGACGAGAATCGGGAAGGACGGCAGGGAATTTAAGTTTTATAAATTCCGTTCCATGGTCGTCAATGCGGAGGAGCTGCTCCCAAAGCTTTGGGATAAAAACGAGCGCGACGGCCGCACCTTCAAAATGAAGGACGACCCGCGCATCACCCGCGTGGGGCGCTTTATCCGGCGGACAAGCATTGACGAGCTGCCCCAGCTGCTGAACGTGCTGAAGGGCGATATGAGCATCGTCGGGCCGCGTCCCCCGCTGCCTCGCGAGGTGGAGACCTACAGCGCGTATGAAATGCAGCGGCTGATGATAAAGCCGGGCCTTACCTGCTATTGGCAGACCCTCAAGCACCGCCACGAGCTGTCGTTTGAGGAGTGGGTGGAGCTGGATCTCAAATATATCGAGAACTGCTCCCTGCGGGTGGACGCAAAGCTTATTTTCAAAACCTTCTCAGTGATATTTGAGGGACGGAACTGCTGAAACAAACGACCCAGGCCGGATGGCCGGATGGAAAGAGATAAATGAAAACAACATTGCTTATCATGGCGGCCGGCATCGGCAGCCGTTTCGGAGGCGGCATCAAGCAGCTTGAGCCGGTGGGACTGCATGGGGAAATCATCATGGACTACTCCATCCATGACGCCATACAGGCCGGCTTCAACAAGATTGTGTTCATCATCCGCCGGGATATTGAGGCGGATTTCAGAGAGATTATCGGCGAGCGCGTTGAAGCGCTCTGCCAGCGCCTCGGCGTGGAAGTGGAATACGCCTTTCAGGCCCTGGAGGACGTCCCCGCCGGGGTGACTGTCCCTGCGGACAGAACAAAGCCCTGGGGCACCGGCCAGGCCGTGCTGGCAGCCAAGGCGCTGATACACGAGCCGTTTGCGGTTATCAACGCGGACGACTATTACGGCAAGGAGGCGTTTGCCGCCCTCCACGATTTTCTTCTGCGCTATACGCCGGAGCGGCCCAACGCCCTGTGTATGGCCGGGTTTATCCTGAAAAATACCCTCTCCGACCACGGCGGTGTCACCAGAGGGCTGTGCCAGGTCGAAAATGGCTATCTGACCGATATTGTCGAGACGAAAAATATCGTTAAAACCGCCGCCGGCGCGCAGGCCAATGGGAAGGATTTGAACCCGGACGGGAAGGTCTCCATGAATATGTGGGCCCTGACGCCGGAATTTCTGGACACACTGGAATGGGGCTTCAACCATTTCTTTGAGACCATCGGCGACGATTGGCAGGACGGCGAATACCTGATGCCCATCTTCATCGGCGACCTGCTGCGGGAGAAAAAAATCTCCGTTCAGGTTCTGGACAGCCATGACAAATGGTTCGGCATCACCTATAAAGCGGATATGCCTGAGGTGAAGGAGAATTTCCTCCGTCTCATCCAGGAAGGCGTTTACGGCGAGGAGCTGTTTGGAGATCTGGTGTGAATATAAATCGGCTCTTTCGCGGGGATGTTTGCGGCGGTATGCGCGCGGACATCGCGGAGGAGCCGAGTTTTAATTTTTGGGGAAGGGAAATAAATGAGTAATAAAAAAATCGCTGTTGCAGGCGTTGGATATGTGGGCCTGAGCTTGGCCGTCCTGCTGGCGCAGCATAATAAAGTCTATGCGGTCAGCACCACCCCGGCAAAGGTGGATATGATAAACAATAAAAAGTCCCCTATCCAGGACAATGAGATCGAGGAATATCTGGCGACAAAGGAGCTGGATTTGACGGCTACGCTGGACAAAAAGCTGGCGTATAGCTCCGCTGAGTTCGTAATTGTTGCCACGCCGACCAATTACGACAGTGAAAAGAATTTCTTCGATACCTCCGCCGTGGAGGATGTGATCGACGTGGTGATGGACTGCAATCCCAATGCCATTATTGTCATCAAAAGCACCATTCCTGTTGGCTATACGGAGTCTGTCCGCAAGAAATACAATACAAACAATATCATTTTCAGTCCGGAATTTTTGCGGGAGTCCAAGGCGCTGTATGATAACCTCCACCCCAGCCGCATCGTTGTCGGCACGGATTTGCAGGCCGAAAGACTTGTGCAGGCCGCCCATACCTTCGCGGCGCTTTTGCAGGAAGGAGCGATTGACGAGAATATCCCCGTTCGGTATCTTGGCTTCACGGAGGCGGAGGCAGTAAAGCTGTTTGCCAATACCTATCTGGCGATCCGTGTTGCGTATTTTAATGAGTTGGATACATACGCGGAGATGAAAGGGCTGGATACACAGGCTATCATCGAGAGCGTCTGCCTGGATCCCCGTATTGGCTCTCATTATAATAACCCAAGCTTTGGGTATGGAGGCTATTGCCTTCCCAAGGACACCAAGCAGCTTTTGGCAAATTACGCGGATGTGCCGGAAAATCTGATTCGCGCCGTGGTGGAAAGCAACCGTACCCGGAAGGATTATATCGCCGGTCGGGTTTTGCAAATGGCCGGATATTACGACTACGGCGATAACAGCGAGTATGACCCCACCGCGGAAAAGCAGGTGGTTATCGGTGTGTACCGCCTCACCATGAAAAGCAATTCCGATAATTTCCGCCAGAGCAGTATCCAGGGCGTTATGAAGCGCATCAAAGCCAAGGGCGCTACGGTTATTATTTATGAACCGACGCTGGAGGATGGCGGCACCTTCTTTGGCAGTAGGGTTGTGAATGATATGGAAAGCTTCAAGGCCCAAAGCCAGGCCATCCTGGCCAACCGCTACGATAGCTGCCTGGATGATGTGCAGGATAAGGTATATACGCGGGATTTGTTTAGAGGGGATTGACACGGAGGGCAAATGCGCAATGAATGTAAGTCTAATAGAAAAAAATATTCTAATAACGGGTGTTGCAGGGTTTATTGGTGGCTTTCTCGCGGAACGCATACTGAATGAAGTGGAAGGCGCAGTAGTTATAGGCGTTGACAATTTGAACGACTACTACGATGTCTCTTTGAAAGAATACCGGCTGAACCGGCTGGAAAAATATCCTGGCTTTCAGTTTATCAAGGGGAGCATTGCGGACAAAACCCTGATTTCTTCTATATTTTCGCAATATAAGCCGCAGGTTGTGGTCAATCTTGCGGCACAGGCTGGAGTTAGGTATTCCATCACAAATCCAGATGCTTATGTGGAATCGAACCTGATCGGCTTTTTTAATATTTTGGAGGGATGCAGACGTTTCCCAGTTGAGCATCTGGTGTATGCTTCCAGCAGCTCAGTGTACGGTAGTAACAAAAAGACGCCCTATAGTATTGAGGACAAAGTGGATAACCCTGTAAGCCTTTATGCTGCCACAAAAAAAAGCGATGAGCTTATGGCGCACGCATACAGCAAGTTGTATGATATTCCGGCCACGGGGTTAAGGTTCTTCACAGTATATGGGCCTGCCGGTCGTCCGGATATGGCGTATTTCGGATTTACAAACAAACTGCGATCTGGAGAAAAAATTCAAATATATAATTACGGAAATTGCCAGCGGGATTTTACCTATATTGATGATATTGTAGAGGGCGTCATCCGTGTCATGCAAAAAGCACCGGATAGAGCTACGGGAGAGGACGGCCTACCAATTCCGCCCTATGCCCTCTATAACATAGGAAACAATAGTCCGGAGAGCCTTCTGGATTTTGTAGACATTCTCCAGCAAGAGCTTATTCGCGCCGGAGTCCTGCCGGAGGATTATGATTTCAATGCCCACAAGGAGCTTGTTCCCATGCAGCCGGGCGATGTGCCGATTACCTATGCTGATACTAGCGCTTTAGAACGTGATTTTGGATACAAACCCGCTACTACGCTGAGAGACGGACTTCGGAGGTTTGCGGAATGGTATTACGAGTTTTACATGGATGAGAAAAAAGAATGAAACATAAAAAAATAGAGCATAGCCGGAACCCAAGATTGTGCCTTGTTTCGTCTTCTGGCGGTCATTGGGAACAGCTTCAAAAATTAAAACCTTTGGTGGATAAATATAGCGGTTTCTTTGTAACGGAACGAACGCAGTTTGAAGAACCATTGGGAAATTATTTTATGGTTCAGACTGATTTGAAGGATAAATGGATGCCTTTAAAAATGCTGAGAAATAGCGCTTATGCAATATATATATGGATAAAAGAACGCCCAGACTTTGTGATCACAACAGGAACAATAGTGGCGTATCCTTTTTATATTTTGTCAATATTGTTTCGAAAGAAATTTATATTTATTGAAACATTTGGAAGAGCAAATATGCCAACAGTTGCAGGAAAAAAGATGGAAAAACACGCGGATTTATTTATTGTGCAGTGGGAGAGTCAGAAGAAATACTATAAAAAGGCGATTTATGGAGGGTGTCTATATTGATTTTTGTTACGGTAGGGTCAAGACAGTATCCATTTGATCGATTGTTTAAAAAGCTGGACGAGTTATATGAGGATGGAGTTCTGACTGATTCCATGTATGCGCAGATTGGTACGTCCTCATATAGACCATTGCACTATCAGTATGAGGAATTTATTTCGCCGGAAAAGTTTGCAGAACAAATAGCAAGGGCAGATATTGTTGTTAGCCACGGCGCGTCAGGGTCTATCATGAAAGCGCTGAATGCCGGGAAGAAGGTCATTGTTGTTACGCGATTGGAAAAATATGGTGAACACATCAATGACCATCAGATTCAGAATAATGAAGCGTTCAGCAGTAATGGATATGTATTGATGGCTGATTTGGAACTGAATGATTTAGGGGAATGCTTTCAGAAGATTTATGATGGAACCGATGGACTTGTTCCGTGGGAGAATAAAGATCCGATGGCGATTGTGAATATTATAGATGATTTTATTCAGGAGAATTGGTAGGTGAGTGGTCTTCTGTAATTCCCACTCGCGTTTCTTTGACCTCTGATTCCGTTTTACCTTC
>JAJBVW010000065.1 GCA_020866945.1 Oscillospiraceae bacterium | reverse complement strand
TGCCAAGAAGCACCAGTCTGTAAAAGCTGTTGCGCGTCAGGGTAACGGCTCCGACCTCATATATGGCATTGGTGGTCTCCGCTACCTGAGGCAGCAGCCAGTTAGACAAAATGGCAATACCAAACCCGGATATGGTAAAGAGCGCCGCTCCAAGCAGACGTTTTCCTGATACCTGCTGCCCGGTCAGGTTCCCGGCTCCTGGGCGGTGGGCAGAATTGTTTGAATGATCTTTTCGCAAAATATCCCTCACTTTCTTGTCGGGGAAACAGCCAGACCTTTTCTCAGAAGCAGCCGCCTCGCCGTCCTTCCGTTTGGAAAGACGGCGGGCAACAGCGCCGCTTCTTTAATCATCCAATCCAAGGGTCAGGTCTATTTCCGTGTAGGCAATGGATACAAATTCCTCCGGGTCGGTGGTCAAAAATCCCGCGTCATACAGGGCCTGGGCGTAGTATTCAATATCGCCTTTGATGTCCCATTCTCCGTTCTCATATGCCTCCGTAGAGGGGTAGCTGTAGCTCTTCACAAGCTCTACGGCGATGTCAAAGTATTCCTCGTCCAGAGAGACGTAGCCCTTCTCGGTGACGATCTGCACCGCCTCCTCCGGGTTTTCATAGATCCAGTTCTGGGCCTTATAATAGGCCCGCAGTTCCGCGGCGATCAGCTCCGGTTGCTCCTCCACCACCTTGGTGGAAGCATACAGGAAGCAGCAGAAATGCCCCGCAAACGGCTCATCGGTGCCGATGTCCAAAATGGTACGAACGGTGCCGTCCTGGGTGGAGATAGTGGCGATGGGATCCCACACGGCGGCTACGTCCACCTGCCCGCTTTTCAGCGCCTCGATCTCCAGAGAGCTGTCATTATAGGCCACAATGTTTACATCATCCACAGACAGCCCATACTGGGCCAGCCACAAAACTGTCACCTGATAGGGCGAGCCGCCTATCTCATCCACGGCGATGGTCTTGCCCTCCAGATCCGCCCCGGTCTCAATATCGGAATCCGCCAAAACGTTCAGCTTGATGCACCCCTGGTGCAAACCGCCTACGATGGTCATACCCACCCCAGCCTCGATGGACTGGAAATACTGGAAGTCGCCGTTGACTGTGCTTATAGTGCCGTTATTCAGCCCTACCTTTTTTGTTTCAAAGTCCGCCGTGATAAGCTCCACGTCGATTCCTTCCTCCGCAAAATAACCCAGCTCATAAGCAAGATAGGTGGGGGAGTTGCACAGGGATCCGCTTGCGCCGGGAATGGTGATGCTCCACTTAATCTCCGTGGCGGCATCAGCTTCGGTGGTTTCATCGTCACTTTCCGCGACATTGCTGTCATCAGCGGCCTGCGTTGTGGTATTCTCACTTGCGGTGATGCTATCGTTCGAGCTGCTGCCGCAGGCTGTCAGAGGCACCAGCAGGGCTGCCAAAGCCAGCAGTACAGCGATCCATTGCTTGATTTTCATGTTTTTATTCTCCTTACAAATCAAAGAATTAAGTTTGAGATAACGCAAAACCAGAGCCTTCTTCTGTGGCCTCTGCCACACTAGGAAGAATCTCCGGTTTGTCCAGTCAATGCTATGTATTGAATTGTATCTGAATCCTAAGCAACCCGTATTGGGCAGAAAAAAGTCCGGGCCGCTTGCGCTCCCGAACTGTAAGTGACTGTAATGCTATCCCTATGCCGCAGATATGATTCGCCGGGGAAATATAGGCGCGTTTAAGCGCCCGGTCACTTGAACAGTCCGGGAGCAAAGCATTCGTTCACAACAACAGGTGTTTTTATTCCACATCTTCCGTTTGCTCCTTTCATGCATTTTACCTAGTATTTCCGTAGGCATAATGGGATATTAACACAGATAGAGCGTCTTGTCAACCCCCTTTTTGGATTAAATCCCCATGTTTTTATGATTTTTATTTTCTGTCAGCGCAGACGGAAACAAATATACCCCGGAAAACGGGCTTTTCCGGGTGCTGATATGTGCAAAACGGCTTGACACGACCTTGCTGTCGTGCTATGATTCCAATTATCCTAGTATGTATATAGGTTTACAATACAAAGCGAGGTACCTTTTATGCCGAATGAGTTTGACGCAACTGGCTTCGCCACCAGGGCCGTCCATGTGGGCAATGGGACAGACAAAGACAGTGGGGCCATCAAGCGGCCCATCACTATGGCAAACAGCTATGCCCTGCCATACGATCCCACGGATATGAACTGGTCAAGCGCCGACGGAAATTTATATACCCGCAACGGCGGCACCAATCAGAAATATCTCCAGGAACGGATCGCATCCCTGGAGGGTGGCGAGGACTGCATAGTACTGGCCTCCGGTGTGGCTGCTCTGAGTGGCCTGTTTTTCGCGCTGCTGAACCAGGGCGACCATGTGATATTTTCCAGCGTCACCTATATTGCTGTCTACCGGCTGCTCCATGAGCTGCTGAATAATAAATTTGGTGTGGAGACCACCATTGTGGATACCTCCGACCCGGCCAACGTGAAAGCGGCCCTCCGGCCCAACACCAAGCTCATCCATATCGAGACGCCGGGCAATCCGACCCTTACCGTCTCTGATATTGCCGCCATCGCGGACATCGCCCACCGGCATGGAGCGCTGCTCAGCGTGGACAACACCTTTGCCTCGCCCTATAACCAGCGTCCCGTGGAACTGGGCGCGGACTTTTCCGTGGAGAGCCTGACAAAGTATATCAACGGCCACGGCGATGCCATGGGTGGCGCTATTGTGGGCAAAAAGGCACATCTCGATCAGATTCGGGCAGCCTCCCAGGTCAATCTGGGTGGCACCATCAGCCCCTTTAACGCCTGGCTCATCATGCGGGGCAGTGTTACCCTCCCTCTGCGAATGCGGCAGCACAATGAAAACGCCTTGGCGACGGCGCGTTGGCTGGAAAAGCAGCCCTGCGTTAGCTTTGTGGCCTATCCCGGTCTGGAGAGCCATCCCGGCCACGCCGTTGCCGTCCGGCAGATGTCTCCCTGCTACGGCGGTGTGCTGGCTTTCGGGTTAAAGGCAGACCACGACACCCACAACCGATTTGTCAGCTATCTTAAGATCGTTACCTCCGCCGTTTCCCTGGGGCACGATGAGAGCCTGATTGTTTTCCTAGGTGAAAACGATGAGCGGCAATATCTGTACCCGGTGGAATTTCACAACGGCTTCTTCCGCTTCTCTGTCGGCATTGAGGACATCGGCGACATCCTTGACGATTTGAAGCAGGCACTGATACAGTGCGGGTTGGAGGTGCTGGAATGAAAAAACATAGAAATATGCTGCTGCCTGTTGTTGCCGTCCTCGTGGTTCTTGCAGCAGCGGCAGCCGTACTCCTTCCCCGTTTGCAGGATGATGGAGATTCAACCGTCGCATCTGTGAGCGAAGGCGACCTGCTCATTCAGACGGAGAATATTGGCACAGAGGCCAGCTATTTCGACTATGATGTAGATGGCGTTACAGTAGAGGTGCTGGCGGTGCTGGCCTCCGATGGCACGATCCGGCTGGCGCTGAATACCTGTCAGGTATGCAATGGTTCTCCTTATGCCTACTTTGTGCAGGAAGGGGACGATTTTATCTGCCAAAACTGCATGAACCGCTTTTCCTCCACGGATGTCGGCGTGGTAAGCGGCGGCTGCAATCCTGTCCCCATCACGGCGGAAGATTACACCGAGGAAGACGGCGTCATCGCCGTTCCCGCTTCCTTCCTGGAGGAAAACGCCAGCCGGTTTGTCAACTGGAAGCAGTTCTGAAGCGGATACGGATACAATGGAAAAACAAAGCTTTCATATTGAAGGAATGACCTGCGACGGCTGTGAACGCGTCTTGGAGATGGCTGTGTCTAAACTGGAGGGCATACACGCTGTACAAGCCGACCGGCAAAAGGGACTGCTGGAGGCCGAATTTTCCTCACCCTGTACTCCGGAGCAGATCACGCAGGCAGTACAGTCAGCAGGTTATTCCGTTGTAACACGGCCAAAAGGCAAGGGCAGTGCGATCTGGTTCCTGGTCATTCTACTGGGCCTGTATACCATTGCCCGGCAGATGGGACTGACAGAGCTTTTTCAGGCATTTCCTACCGTAAGCGAGGAGCAGGTGAGCTTCCTGGCACTGTTTCTCATCGGCCTTTTGACCTCCGTTCACTGTGTCGCCATGTGCGGCGGACTGAATATGGCCCAGAGCCTTGGCAGCGAAGGTCAGCACCCTTTGCGGGGCAGCCTGCTCTATAATCTGGGGCGGCTGACAAGCTATACGCTGATTGGCGCCGTTCTGGGTTTCATCGGGGAAAAGGCAGCTATTTCACTCCAGGTGCGGGGTGTGATAGGACTGCTGGCCGGGGTGTTCATGTTGGTGATGGGCGTATGCATGATGGGTGGATTCTCCTTGCCGCGACTAATTCGGTTCCGGCTCCCCAAGAGGCTGACCAATGCTCTGGCATCCTTTCGTGCGCACGGCCCCTATGCCATCGGCCTTGTAAACGGTCTAATGCCTTGCGGCCCTCTCCAGTCCATGCAGCTTTATGCAATCGCCAGCGGGAGCCTGTTCGTCGGAGCAGCATCTATGTTCTTCTTCTGCCTTGGCGCCATTCCTTTGGTACTTCTGTGCGGTACAGCGGCAGGGCTTCTCAAACTGAAATGGCGGCGGCGGATGCTCCAGGCCGGGGCCGCCCTGCTGGTGCTGATGGGTGTATTCACTGTGCAGAACAACCTAGTGCTTACTGGGTTCACTCTGCCGAGCGCTTCCTCCGGCAGCAGCGATGTAATTGTCGCCGAGGTAGACGGTGATACGCAGTATGTCACCACCACGCTCCATGCAAACGGCTATGACGACATCCAGGTCGTTGCCGGCATTCCCGTGGTATGGACAATCCAGGTGGAGGACAGCGCTCTGAACGGCTGCAATAAGGAGATCATTCTCTCTGCCTTTGACCAGCAAGTCACGCTGAGCGCCGGAGAGGTGACGATTACATTTACCCCCGAAGAGGAAGGAACCTATACCTATTCCTGCTGGATGGGTATGCTGAAAAATACGATTACCGTCACCGCTTAGAAGCCGGGATGAACTCAAAAAGGGAAGGGAAGAAACACTGTGAAGTTGGCTATGGCTCAGATGCAGATGGGAAGCAGTATAGAGGAAAACCTGCATAAATCGCTGCACTATATAGAATTGGCGGGAAAGGCCGGGGCAGATCTTATTTTTTTCCCGGAGCTTCAGTTATCGCCATTCTTCCCTCAATATGAAAAGCGGGCCGCAGACCGCTGGGCCATGACTCTGGACGGGCCGGAGTTGACTGCCATACGAAATGTCTGCCGGACTTTCCGCATCTGCGCCTGCCCCAATCTGTATTTGCGGCAGGGAGGACAGCTTTACGACGCTTCCATGATGATTGACTCCAACGGGGAAATCCTGGGCGTTTCCAAAATGGTTCATATTGCTCAGTCCAGGTATTTCTATGAGCAGGATTATTACACGCCCTCCGACGGCGGGTTTCCGGTCTATCGGCTTCCTTTCGGGATGGTTGGCGTAGTGATATGCTTTGACCGGCATTTGCCTGACGGCATCCGAACCTGTGCAAAACAAGGAGCGGATCTGGTTATCATTCCCACTGCCAACATAGAGGGAGAGCCGCTGGAACTGTTCGAGTGGGAGATACGGGTACAGGCTTTCCAATGCACTGTGTTTGCCGCGATGTGCAACCGGGTGGGACAGGAGGATGCTATGAACTTTGCCGGTCAGTCCCTGGTCGCTGGGCCGGACGGCTCACTGATTATTAAAGCCGCCGGAGAGGAAACACTGCTTTTGCTCGATCTTCCTTTGGAACAGGCCCACAGGGAGAGGACGCTCCGGCCATGGCTGACACTTTGATGGATAGCGGAGGTGTGATGTGATCTATCTGGACTATTCCGCCAACACACCGGCGGATCCTGCCGTTTTAGAGGCATTCGTTCAAGCGGAACAGCGTTATATCGGAAACCCAAATTCCACGCACACAGCCGGACGGGAGGCCCTGGACGAGATGAATCGGGCCACGGCTCACATCGCTGCGCTGCTGGATGTTGACCCCGCTGAGATCATCTACACCTCCGGGGCCAGCGAGTCAAACAACCTGGCCATCAAGGGAATCGTGCAGGCATCGCGGCACCAGGGGCAGCACATTATTTCCACCGCCCTGGAGCATTCCTCCGTCAGCGGCACGCTGTCCGCGCTCCAGTGGCAAGGCTGCGAGATCGACCTGGTCAGGATCAATCGGGACGGCACCGTGGATCTGGAGCAGCTTCGGGAGCTATTGCGGGAGGACACCGTTCTGGTATCGGTCTGCGCAGTAGACAGCGAGCTGGGTACGGTGCAGCCGATTCGTGAGATCGCTCAAATGCTGAAGAATTTTCCCAACTGCCGCCTCCATGTGGACGCTACGCAGGCTGTTGGAAAAACAGCGCTGGTGACAGACGGCGTGGATACTATGAGCATCGCACCTCATAAATTTTATGGGCTGAACGGCAGCGGCCTCCTGCTGAAAAGAAAGGATCTGGTCATCGAGCCGCAGATCCATGGAGGAATCAGCACGACTGTTTACCGCAGTGGAACACCGACTTTGGCTCTGGCAGTGTCCACAGAGACGGCACTCTCTCTGGCGTTGACCCAGCAGGAAAAGCGAGTGCGCTATGTGCAGGAGCTGAACCATCGGCTCAGAGATGCCCTGGCACAATATCCGGCAGTATCTATCAACAGTTCGGCAAATGCCGTCCCGCATATCCTCAATCTCAGTGTTCAGGGCATCAAGGGTGCGGCATTCCAGAGGGCATTGGATCGACGCGGCGTATGTGTTTCCGTCAAATCGGCCTGCTCTGTGGAGGGAACTGTCTCCAAGGCAGTCTATGCTGTCAGCCGCAATCGCCAAACTGCCCTCTCCTCCTGGCGAATCAGCCTCAGCCACCTGACGACGCAGGACGAGCTGAATAAATTCCTACAAATCTTTGATCAATGCTATCAGGAGCTTCTGCCATGATGGGGCAATTTTTTGCCCATTTGGTTGGATCCGGCTTGGTATAAGTAGTAGCAAGCAATGCCTCGGTATATACCTCGGCAGCTTTTGGTGGCAGACAGCCCCCAAGCCCCTGTGAACCCCGGTCGTTTCTGACCGGGGTTTTAAGCCGCCTTCGGCGTCTACTGTCGGGAGGCAGGTGTAAAATTTTTACACCCTGTCTCTCGGTTTACGTTTGGCATTTTGAATTTATCCTGCCAGTCAAACACAAAAAAACGGGACTACGGTATAATACCGCAGCCCCCGTTTTGAATGATGCGGAATATTATCGGCTTGCCTCTTGCTGCTTTTTCCTTTCGGGTTGCTCGATTTTGATTTCCAGGAATCGCTCCACATTGCTTTTCGCCGTGAGCAGGTCTATCATCTTTCTCCTGGCCGCTTTCTGCTGAGGGTAGAGCTGTTTGTTCTCTGCATTCAGCGCAGCGTACTCCTGCTTCAACGCCTTAATGGATGGCAGCTTCTCCACTCCCAGGGAGTCGAAATGCCGCTTCGCATTCTCATGGAGTATAATGTTCTCACGATGGTCTTCATAAAATTGCGCCTGCTTTTTCCGCGGGAGCTTCTTGTACTGAATATAAACCTCTTTTGTCCTGCCGTAGTTGCTTATCTGTCGCTGCAAATCAGAGATAGCCTTCATCATCCGGGCCTGGTTAGCCTTTGTCCGTTCAGAAAGCCCGTGATAGCTTTTGGATGCGACATCACATTCCTGCGCGAGTTTCTCCACATCAGAGATACCGTGTTCCTTCATCCAGACGACCGTTTCCGCGATTGCTTTCAGATTGAAGCCCTTTGCCCACCGTTCAAATCCGGGGGAATTGGCCTGGGCCAGCTTCGACTGGATGTCGATCAGGGAGCGTGGCCGAATATCCTCTGTGGCAGAAAAGCTCTTCTGAGTATTCCGCCGTTTTACTTCCCGCTTGCCATTTAACCGCTCCAGGATGGCATCCTCGGTATAATCTTCCGAGAGAGAATCGCATCGAATAAACCGCTTCCCCTCCGGGATTTTGAACGCCAGGTGCTTACCAGTTTTGGCTTCAGCGCCTTCTGTCTGCATTGCTGCCAGAAAATCCTCATAGCTTTTGCAGTCTGCGGTGAGCGCGTTATCTATCATCCGCTCTAACCGCTGCCGCTGGGTAGGTGGCTTTTTGTCGCCCAGCCAGGTGCCGTAGCTGCCCCAACTGGGCTTTGGATTTTCAATGACGGACAGTCCATTCTCTAAACAGAGGATGTCGGAAATTCTGCGAATGGCAAAGCTGGAACCCCAAAAGTTCCGAAACTTCCGAGTGCAGTCCAGGCTGGTGGAGTTGAAAATGATGTGGGAATGGATGTGGTGTTTATCTACATGGGTACAAACGATAAAAGCGTGGTTGCCCTTTGTCAGCGACATCGCCAGGTCATAGCCTATCTTGTTTGCCTTCTCCGGTGTAATCTCTCCGGGTTTGAAAGACTGCCGCATATGATAGGCAATCACATCACTGTCCTTATGGGCCTTGCCCGTCTGGGCCTCATACTGCCGTTTGGAAAACAGAAACTCTGCATCCACGATGGATGGGTTACACTGATAGGCGCTGACCCATTGGCCGCCGTCGGTCTTGTCCGGGTTCTTCACATAGTCTGTTGATTGCCCCAGCGCATGGGCGATACTGCGCCCCTTCCCAGCGTGGAGTGGCTTCAAAAACGTCGTTGCCATAGTTGGCCTCCTGAAAGGCGGCGGCCACCTAGGGCCGCCGCCATAAATGACCTCATGTGAGTGTGTAAATAGAGAATACGATTTTGTCTCAGGCAATCTTCGCAAGGCTCTCCAATACCTGCCCGAAAAGCTCTGTGCAGCAGTCCAGACTTTCCTGGACATCAAGCAATTCCTGCGGGTAATACCCGCTACCGAAGTTGAGCCGCCGAGCGATTTGATTCAGATTGTTCGACGCTGATTTCAGATACTTGCTGCAATCCGGCATCTGCGGAACATCCAGCCGGACTATTAACCCATTCAGGCACATCTTTCGGATGAAGGCACTCATGTTGGAAACGCCTGCGTCCTTCATTCGCTGCTTGATGAGTTGTCGCTCTTTGTCAGACACCTTGAAGTAAATCCCGCTGTTTTTCTCCTTTGCCAATCAACAACCAGCCTTCTTATTCCAGACGTTCTCATGTCCCAGCGCATCGGCCAT
>JAJBVW010000120.1 GCA_020866945.1 Oscillospiraceae bacterium | reverse complement strand
GTGCTATGATAGGAAAGACAAAAGTTCATAAATGCGTGTAGCATACAATGTGTTTGCAAGGCGTATTGCCCTTTTCGTATGTCGGAGAGGGGGATGCGCCTTTTTTGCTGCGGCGCGTTTATCATCAGATTTTAGGAACAGGAGAAATGATTATGCCGAAAACAAAAAAGCAGGGGGTCATCTTTGGCCTCATCATGTCGTATGCCATGGCCTACGGGATGGAGGTCTACAATGTGGCCATCAAGGAGGGCGTGACGCTGGCCGCCGGAGGGCTTAGCAACATGACGAACATCGTCTTTTGGGACGCGCTTATCGAGGCGTCCTACATGGGGCTGTTCGTCTTTATTGTTTCCAATCTGTACGGCAACCGCTTCGGGGCCGCCTTTGCCGCGAAGCACAGCGACCCGGAAAGGGATAACCCCTATGTCTGCCAGCTTCTGCGTCAGGGGGCGACGGTGGCGGTCATGTGTCCGTCCATGAGCCTAATTGCGTCCGTGCTGTTCAACGTCATCCTGGCCGGCGCGCCCATAGCGCAGCTTCCGGCAATCTGGGTGGGGACGGTTCTGAAAAACTTCCCCATGGCCTTTTTCTGGAATTTCTTTGCCGCGGCCCCCTTTACGCACTGGATCTGCGGAAAGCTGTTTCGGGATAAATAACGGCACATACCGCAGAGCGCTTGCATATTCAAAAAGATAAGCGTACAATAACGTCACTGGTTATGGATAGATTCCAATTCGTATGACGTCGCGCCTCTTTCCGGCGGGACAGGCGGGTGAGAGTTTGTGAACCTGGCCTGAATTTCTGGAAAGAAGGAACGATTTATGCCGGTCGATGCAAACGACTATTTGAAAACAGAGCGGCTGGGACGGCTGATGAGAAAATATGCCGTCCCCTGCGTGGTGTCCATGCTGGTGGCGGCGCTGTATAACATCGTCGATCAGATATTTATTGCCAACGCCTCCTATCTCGGCTCCTATGGAAACGCTGCCAACACGGTGGTGTTCCCCATGACCGTGGTGGCCGTCTCCATTGCGGTGATGATTGGGGACGGATGCTGTACCTTCGTCAGCATAAGCCTTGGCGCGGGACGGGGCAAAGACGCAAGCCGGGGCGTGGGAAACGCGGTGGCCGCCGTCATCGGCGTGGGCCTTGTGCTGACGGCGATATATCTCATCTTCCAGGAGCCTATCCTGACGGCCTTTGGCGCACGGGTGAACGACGAGACATTCCGCCTGTCCAAGGAATATTTTCAGTGGATCACCCTGGGGATTCCCTTTTATATGTTCGGGCAGGCCATGAATCCCATCATCCGCTCGGACGGCAGCCCCGGCTACGCCATGACGACCCTGGTGCTGGGGGCGGTGTTCAACATTATTTTTGACCCCATCTGTATTTATGTGCTGCAATGGGGCATGATGGGCGCCGCCGTGGCGACCATTGGCGGGCAGATATTGTCGGCGATCATGGCGGCGGTCTATCTGCGCCGGATGAAAACCACGCCGCTGCACAGGGACTGCTTTACCCTTCGGTGGAAGCTCCTGGGGAAAATGCTCTCCATGGGCATGGCCAGCTTCCTGTCTCAGATTTCCATTGTCCTCTCCATGGCGGCCACCATCAACATGGCGGTGAAGTATGGGGCGCTTGACCCGGTGTTTGGCCAGGAGGCGTATTCTCAGATCCCCACCGCCATTGCGGGGATTGTGTCGAAATTTTTCCAGATTGTCATATCCATCTCCGTGGGCCTCGCCGCCGGCTGCATCCCCATTGCGGGGTATAACATCGGCGCGGGGCGGAACGACCGGGTGCTGGGACTGATGAAGCGGCTGATGGCGGCGGAAGCTCTGGTGGGGCTTGTATCGTCGCTGATTTTCCTTATCCTTCCCAGCCAGCTTATGCAGGTGTTTGGCGCGGGGAACGAGAGCGCCTATTACACGGAATTTGCCGTCTGGTTCATCCGCTGTCAGCTATGTCTGCTGCCGCTGGCCTGTCTCAACAAGGGGAGCTTCATTTTCCTTCAGTCTCTGGGCCGGGCGAGAGCCGCCTCTGTGCTGTCGATTGTGAGGGAATTTGTTTTGGGCGTGGGCTTTGCCCTGCTGCTGCCTGCGATATGGGGTCTTTACGCCCTGCCCTTTTTCATGCCCGCCGCCGACACGGTGACATTTCTCGCTGTGGCTGCCGTTCTGCTTCGGGTGGTCAGGAGCCTGAAAAGGTCTGTTCCCGCAGCAGAGCCGGAGGCTCCCAAAACCGAAGACTGCTGACGCCGCCTGTCAGAGACGACAAGCCGCCCTCCCGTTTCCGGGAGAGCGGCTCGCTTTATGTTGGAAAGGAACGATGAAGAAGGAGGCTTAATTATTTAACCAGGATGACGACCCCGGTATACTCGCCGGCGGTCAGGGAATCGACCTGGGTGCCGGTGGTGTAGTCATAGGTGAGATCTTCGTTGTCCAAATCGCAGTCCACGTAGATCTCCAGCTCCTGGCCCTCGGCGGCTTCGATGACAGCGCCCTCGGGCACGGTCAGGCTGTAGAGGCTGGAATCGCCGGTGACGATCCAGGTGGAGTCGCCGTCGATGGTCATGCGGACGCCCCAAACGGTCTCATAGGTCTCGTCCGGGCAGAGGGTGGCGATGATGGTGTCAGCGTCCAGACCCAGCTCGTCGCACTCGTCAGACCAGTTCTCGGCCACCAGGGTGGTGATGTAATCGACCCACCCGGCGCGGGTGCCGGAGACGACAGCGCCGGTCAGGGTGACATTCTCCAGGGCCAGATCCATCTTGCGCTGGTAGTCCTGATGGAGGATGTCGCCGGTCAGCTCCATGTCCTTAATGACTGTGTTGATGCCGTAATATTCCTCGCCGTCGGCGACCATGATGCCGCTGGCGTTGGTGTCATAGCCAACAACGGACTGAACGGCCACGCCGTTGCCGCTTTCGACAATGCAGTCGTCCAGGGTCAGATCCACGTTCTCGCTGCGGATGGAGATGGCGGAGCCGTGGAAGGACTTCAGGAAGAAGTAGGACGCGCCCACAGCCAGGTCGTCCAGATAATCGGAGGCATAGACCTCCAGGGTGTCAATCAGCTCGTTGCCGTCCCGATCCATCACGTTGGCGGAGTCGAGGATGGTGTGATGGGCGTTGAAAATGCCGATCATGTCGGCGCTGGAGGAATCCGCCTGCATGGTGATGGCGCTGGTCACGCCGCCAATGTAGCTCCAGCCGTCCTCCAGAACGGTCTCAAGCTCCACACCGTCCGCACAGGCAAGAGCCGCGTCGGAGGCGTCGTCCCGGGCGCCCACAGACATGAACCCAGCAGCGCAAACGATGGAACCAAACTGGGCAGAGGCCGCATAGGAACCATAGAAATAAGCGGTGTTCTCCTGTCCAACACGGCCAAGAGAATAGACACTGTAGCCGCCTACTGTGTTCACGGAGTAGCTGCCCACGATGTAGACATTGGCGTTATAGCAGCCGTCCAGGGAGAAAGCGCCCCAGTCGCTGGAGATAACGTCGTCGTTATAGAAATAGGTGGTGCCGGAGGACTCGATCAGGGTGGGCCGGGAGCTTGCGTACATACAAATCAGGCCCGGCGCGGAGGAACCCTCCCCCTCAGAGCCGACGGCAATAACGGTGGAGTTCTTGACAACAGCGGTGTTCAGACTGCTGGTCAGGCGGATGCCGCTGCGCTTGTAACCGGCGGTGTAGATGTAGGTGTTGTCGATGACGACGTCAGACACGCCCACATACAGGCCCACGCCCTCATAGCCCTCGGACACGTCCTGGTAATCCCGCACGTCGCTGCCGGACAGAGCGTTCTCCTCTTCTGCGTCCTCGTTATTCAGGATGATGACGGTGTTGTAGCCCTCGCCGTCTATCTCGTAAACGTCTTCCTCCCCGCCGACGGTGAACAGGCCCTCCTCGTCGGAGGCGAGAATCACGCCGGACTGGCCGAATACCTCGCTGCCGTCCCAGTCGCCGATCTCGTCATAGGACACATAGGCGCCGGAAATGGAGCTGTCGGTGATTTCGCCCTCGATGCCCTCGTCCGCGGTGACAGCGCCGTTTATCACGGAGATGCCAGCCGTTACCGCCAAGGTCTCCGGCTCATAGGAACCGGCGGGCAGAGGCATGGTGTCGCTCATTTCCCCGCTGGCGGTCTCGGTGGCTTCCGTGATCTCCCCACTGGCATCGCTGGTGGCCAGGGCAGGTGTTGCCATGGACAGAACAAATACCAGCGCCAACAGGAATGCTATACGCTTTTTCATGCTTTAACCTCCATAATAATCAGGAGATTTTTTCAAATTTTACCGCCCGTATTTCCGCCGCTGCCGGACATCATAAGAAAGATACATTATAATAAGCACGCCTCGATGCCTCAAAAACACGGTTGGCCGCTGAAAATTTTTCCAATTTCCGCGGCCTGCCCGCTGGCGGGCGCTTTGGCGCCGGTGGCAGAAAAGAGATAATTTAGCGCGGTTTTGACCCGGGCTTTCTCACATACTGAATAGGCCGACAGAAAGACGGGAGGATAAATCTTATATGGGCAGACAATGGCTTTTGCGGCTGCGGACAGTGGCCGCGATTTGGATAATTACGACGCTTCTGTGTGGGACGGCTTTTGCGGACGGGATGCTTATCCCTGTCGGCGAGCCGGTTGGCATACAGATACAGATGGATGGAGTGCTTGTGGCCGGCACCACAGAGATTCAGGCCGGGGAGGAAACTGTGTCGCCCGCCCGGGAGGCGGGCATTCGGGCCGGGGACATCATTGTCTCCGTAAACGGGCAGGCGGTGGATTCTGCCGCTGTTTTGATGGCCGCTGTGGACGGGCTTGGCGGCAATGCGGCGGAGGTGACGGTGCGGCGCGGCGAGGAAACGGCCACCTTCACCGTGACCCCGGCGCCAGCTGACGGCGGAGGCCGACTTGGGCTGTGGCTGCGGGACGGCGTGGCCGGCATTGGCACGATTACCTATATCGACCCGGAGACCGGCGCATTCGGCGCTCTGGGCCATGGGGTGAACGATGTGGACACCGGCGTGCTGCTCCCCGTGGGGGAGGGCGCTATCTGCCGGGCGAGTATTCTGGACGTGAAGCCGGGCCTTTCCGGCGCGCCGGGGGAGCTTTCCGGGGCCTTTAACGGAACCGACGTGCTGGGCCGCATCGGCAGCAACACAGTCTGCGGCATCTTCGGCGCCGTGACGGGGGAGCTGGGTCAGCTCCGAGAGGCCGTACCCATCGGTACTCCGGAGGAGATAGTCTCCGGCCCGGCTACCATTCTGGCCTGCGTCTCCGGGCAGACCGTGGAGGAATATGACGTGGAAATATCCCGCACCGGCATGGCTGCCGGCAATGGCCGTGATTTGATGGTGTGCGTGACCGATCCTGACCTGCTCGCCCAGACCGGCGGCATCGTCCAGGGAATGTCCGGCAGCCCCATCCTGCAAAACGGCAAGCTGGTCGGCGCGGTGACACACGTGTGCGTAAATTTATGATACCAGCGACATATCTCCCGCAGGAACATACTTCAAAACGAACAGCGTCACACTTGGCTGCACTTGGCGGAATGCGACGCACTCCGGCGCGGACAACGCCAAGGCTCTTTGCGCCTCTTTAAGGCAAAAGACGGATGCAGTTTTTTTCTGCATCCGTCTTGTTATGCTGTCATAATTTTCAGTCCACGCAATGCCCATGCCGGCATTCATGGCCCTCGCCGTGATGGTGGTCGCCATGCTCGCCGCAGTGGTGCTCACCCTCGTGATGGCTGCACTGAATGTCCGGGACATAGGCAAGATTTCCGGCCAGAAGCGCCTCCACGGCGGCATCCGCGTCGCCGGTCACGCCGCCGTACAGCTGGATGCCTGCGGAGGCCAGCGCATTCTGTGCGCCGCCGCCGATTCCGCCGCAAATCAGGATGTCCGCCTGCAGGCCGGTCAAAACCTGTGCCAGCGCGCCGTGGCCCTGACCGTTGGTGCCGACCACCTGGGAGGACATGACCTTTCCGTCCTCCACGTCGTAAACCTTGAACTGCTCTGTGTGGCCAAAGTGCTGATATATCTGGCCGTTTTCATAGGTAACCGCGATTTTCATTATAATGACTCCTTTTAAATTATAGCTTGGGTTAAGATGTATT
The DNA here is from genome assembly GCA_020866945.1 of Oscillospiraceae bacterium. Lineage (GTDB taxonomy): Bacteria > Bacillota > Clostridia > Oscillospirales > Oscillospiraceae > CAJOIG01. The sequence goes on along the minus strand of JAJBVW010000120.1, from coordinate 3,149 downwards.
ATTTTATAGTTGTGTTGCAGCTTCCTGCCGGATTGCCTCCGCCATGCGCTGCAGGCCGGTCTCAATGATGGCCCTTGGCATGGCAAGGTTCAGTCGGACATAGCCCTTCGCGTTCCCGACAAAGAGCGCGTCGCCGCCCTCCAGGAGAACGCCGGCGTTGTTAGCGAAAAACGCCGGGAGGTCGTCCACGTCCGGCAGCACGGCGGACAAATCGACCCACGCGAGATAAGTTGCCTCCGAGATGTTCATCACGGCCTTCGGGATGTGCTTTGTCAGATAGTCCTTCACAAAGGCAAAGTTATCATCGAGATAGTCCCGCAGCGCCTCGTGCCAGGGGCCGCCTCGGTCATAGGCCGCTTTCGCCGCCGTCAGGGAGAGGGGGTTCACGGTGCCGAACAGCTTGTCCCTGTCCTTGTATTGCTCCCTGGTCGCCTTGTCCCGAATCATGATATTCGAGAACGCAAGCCCCGCCAGATTGAACGTCTTGGTCGGCGCCATGCAGGTGATGAGCTTCGGATAATCCGGCATGATTTTCGCCATGGGGATATGCGTCTGGCCCCGGCGCGTCAGGTCGCAGTGAATTTCATCGGAAATAATCCACAGATTGTATTTCTGCACGATCTGCGCAATGCGCGTCAGCTCCTCCGCCGTCCAGACCCGGCCCGTGGGATTGTGCGGGTTGCACCAGATTACGACCTTGCATTTCGGGTCGGCACATTTTGTCTCAAAATCCTCATAGTCCAGGAAAAACTCGCCCTTCTCGTTTTTCAGCAGGGGAGAGCGCAGCGCCTCGACATGGGCATACTCGGCGGCATGGAGGAAATATCCATAGGAGGGCGTGTTGATGAGGATTTTCTCATCCGCCATGCAGATATTCTCCACCAGCTGATACAGCGCCGGAATGATGCCGGGGGAGATGCAAAGCTCCTCCTGCTTCGGCTCCCAATCGTAATGCTCAAGGCACCATTTGCGGAAGGACTGATAATATCCGTCGTCATATACGCCGGTATAGCCAAATATCCTGCGGTCAACGCGCTTGCGGATTTCCTCGATAATCTCCGGCGCAACGGCAAATTCCATATCCGCGACCCACATACGGACAAATTCCTCGTCCTTATAGGGGAAAACCTTTTCCGGCCCGGCATGGAAAATATAGCCCCTGAATCCGTCCGTGTTCAGGGCGTTGGTATTTCCTCTGTCGATAATCTCGTCAAAGTTATACATCGGTCAGTTCCCTTCTGTCGGCTGTGATACAGCGTTTTAAGCTGTCCCTATCATACACCTATTTATGGCATATGTCAAGAAATGATATTGGCATATGTCACAAATAAGCCGCAATGCCCCAGCCCGGGAAATGACAGCAAAAAAAGAAGTGGCTCTGCCAAAACCAAAGTTCTGGCAGAGCCGAGTCAGCTTTACTTCATGCCGTTTTCATAGGCTTCAATCATCTTTTTTACCATCTGGCCGCCGACGGAGCCGGCCTGTTTGCTGGTCAGGTCGCCGTTGTAGCCCTGCTTCAGGTTGACGCCCACCTCGGAGGCGGCCTCCATCTTGAAGCGGTCCATGGCCTCACGGGCGTTAGGGTTCACAAGATTGTTAGAATTAGACATTTCACTTACAACTCCTTTTCTCTGCTTTGGACAGGGAGGATCAGCTGTCCGAAACGGCCATTGGCCATTTCCCATCGCCGCCCTCTTGACTTGTCCGGCTATATGTTTTGCACTTTTGCCCCGGATATGAAAGGCAATTTTTTGCGGTTTTTATCATTCATGCCAATTCACTGAAAAACGCAGACCCCTCGGCCCCCAAATGCCATCAGGCGACCCGCATGGCCGAGGCTGCCCGACCTTTCTGTTTTGTCGGGCTTCCTGACCGACGGACGGTGGACTTATGCAAATGTTACAAGGAAAGCTAATAAGCGCTCGAATAAAGTATTATAATAAAGAGCAAAATTGGTTGCATTTGTGCGGCGGTTATTGTATAATATTATGCACAATATTATGCACAATGATTAGATATTAACAGGAGGCGAGCCTGTTGCCCGAGAACAAAACGCCGCTTATCGAGCTGCGGAACATCACAAAAACCTTCCCTGGCGTGAAGGCGCTTTCGGATGTATGCTTTGACATCTATCCGGGGGAGTTACACGCCCTCTGCGGGGAAAACGGCGCTGGAAAGTCCACCCTTATCAAGGTTATGACCGGCGCGCAGCCGGCTGACAGCGGCGAATACTATATCGACGGCCAGCTGGTACATATCCGCTCCACCCAGGAGGGCATCGCCCTGGGAGTTTCCTGCGTGTATCAGGAGCTTTCCATCGCGCATCAGCTGGATGTGGCCCACAATCTTTTCATCGGTCAGCTCCCCATGAAAAAGGGCCTGGTAGACCACAAAACGCTTTACAGCGAGACCCAGCGCATCCTTGACCAGCTGGATATGCCCATCTCTCCCAAGGCTATTGCGGGGGATCTGTCCGTGGGCCAGCAGCAGATGATTGAAATTGGCCGCGCCCTGATACGCAGCGCCCGCTGCATCATACTGGACGAGCCGACCTCCTCGCTTTCCGAAAAGGAGACGGAGACGCTTTTCCAGATTGTGCGGGAGCTGAAAACAGAGCATAACATCGCTATCGTCTATATCAGTCACAAGCTGGATGAGGTCATGGAGCTTTCTGACCGCATCACAGTCATCCGTGACGGGCAGAATATCTGCACCATGAAAACCGAGGAGACCACCCAGGATGAGCTTATCACCAACATGATCGGCCGTCCGCTGGAAAACCAATATCCCGGCAAGGAGGGCCGCCAGCAGGGAGACGTCCTTATGGAGGTGGAGCACCTGACCGGCGCGGCCTTTGAGGATGTATCCTTCCAGCTCCGGGCCGGAGAGGTGGTGGGCTTCTTTGGACTTGTGGGCGCGGGCCGAAGCGAAATCATGCGCGCCATCTTCGGTGTGGATAAGACCCTGGGCGGCAGCGTGAAGGTGGAGGGCAAGACTCTTAAGAAAAACAGCACTGCCGCCGCTATCGAGGCCGGCATCGGCTTCTGCACGGAGGACAGAAAGAAGGAGGGCCTGGCCCTGGGGCTGACCATTCTCCTGAACTCCACCTCCGCGTAGCTGAATAAGCTGGCCGGCCTCGGCGGTTTAAA
>JAJBVW010000214.1 GCA_020866945.1 Oscillospiraceae bacterium | reverse complement strand
TTATTACTCCCATAGCTTTTTCCATGCTGCGAAAATCGAATCTTCCTCGAGTTATTGGATTCACAGCCATGGCTTCCGTAGCTCCAATTATTCTTTGGTGTGTTCCGGGCCTTTCCGTAGCCGGCAACTTTCTGCCCGCCGGTTTTTTGGGGACTGGAATGATGGCAGGCGCTGGGCTTGGATTAATTTGTGCGGCCATTGGCATTGTTTTTTGCTTTATTTACGTGGCATATCTCACACGCCAGGCTCGTAAGGCAGGCGTTGGTTATGACCCCTACGAAGGTGAGGTCATAACCGAAGAATCCGGCCACGAAATGGAGTTACCTGAAAATGCCCCCAGCTTTTTCTGCGCACTTCTTCCCATCCTTACTGTAGTGGGTATCAGTTTGGCTCTTTCTTTTACTGATTACTCCACTGCCGCAGTTGTACTTGTGTCTCAAGCTATTGGTAGTGTTGTGTGTTTGGCGCTTAATTGGAATCGCATTGAACACAAGGTTGAAGTTCTTGGAAAAGGCGTAAAGGATGTGGCATATCTTGTCCTTATCTGCTGCTTGCTAGGAGGTTATTGCTACACAGTTTCTGCGACCAGCGCATATGACGCGATCATTGAGTGGATTACAGGACTAAATGCAAATGCATATGTAATTACTTGGTTCTCCATTGCCCTGCTGTGCGGGCTTACGGCAAGTACGGTTAATGGCCCGATTCTTTTCTATACTACATTAGCTCCGTCGTTAATTGCTAACGGTGCCAATGCATCCATTATTCATCGACTGAGTACTGTTACAGCAACAACGTTTGATTCTCTCCCTCATGCAGCATCTGTCGTATCTAACATTACGTTTTTCCGACTAAAATTCAAAGATGCGTATCCCAAAATTTTTATTACAACAGTTATCATTCCGCTAATTTATTCTCTTGTTGCTCTAGCGATTTCAGTCGCATTTTTTTAATGGATGAAGGTACGTTTTCCTCTCACGTATATGAGAATGTTCGTTTTTTGTTCTTTAGCGATGAATTTCTGTCTGGAACTTGTTGTAGCGTTCACTCGTACGAAAATGTAATAAATTTAATATTTGATTTGGATGCCGGGATTTTCCCGGCATCCTTACATAATTACAACCCGCACCTAATCAGAGTTCACTGCAAATAATCATACACCTTTACCGGCTGGCCAAGGGTCAGGTTGGTCAGGATGTGGGCGCAGGAGACGATGCGGCGGACGGGGAGGTCTGCCAGGGGCGCGAACACATGAGGGTGCAGCTCCAGCCGGGCCTGGCCGTTCCAGGCCTCCAATATCTCCATATCTGTGGTCTGGGCGCGTATCAGCTCCGCAATGCGGGGCGTGCCGTCATAATTGGGCTGGAGCTTCAGCATGAAGGTGGGGGAGCCAATCCTGCGCCCGGGCCTGCTGGATGTCCATGGGCCAGTATTTATAGGTCATGGTGGCGGTGGCGATGCGCTGGCGGCTCTCGCCCACCTCACAGGTGCCCACCAGCGTTTCCCCGTCCACGAACAGCTTGGGAAAGCCGGGCTTTTTGGGATAGGCGTGGGCCTCCCGTCCGCCGGCCATGGGGCCGAAGCCATCCAGCACCATCAGGTGCAGATACTCTCCCTGCTCCCCCTGATAGGACACGGGGATGGCCTGACCGCACTCGGAATAGGAGCCATAGCCCGTGGTGTCCGGCATACGCATGACCTCGAACCGCACGAGAGGCCGCTCCAGCAGCTCCAGCGGCTCCGGTACCACCTGACGCAGCACGTCCCAGTCCGTTTCATAGGTGATGAAAAGGTGCTCCCGCCGGTTGAAACGATGGGCGCAGGGCGGAATAGCCGGGGCGCACAGGGGCGTTGACATTCTCTTTATGATTTCTTCCGCTTTCATTGAAAAAAACCTCCTGTATGCACTGTTTATACAATAGAGTATAGCACACTTTGACCCCGGAGGAAATCCCCGCAGCATAAGTAAATTTTCCTACCCATTCACTTTTTGTTTACAAATTCTTACAATTTTATTCACCAAAGCATTGTCCCAATGGAGTATTATACACTTGCGAGGGCCAAAAGGTGCAACCGCAGCACCGGAAGGACACGCAGAACGGGTAAAGTGACAACGCCAATGTCACAGAGTTTGCTACTTTTCATTTTTTCACTCCTCTCTTCTTTGTTTGCAAGGACGGGCGTCTTAGGACGTCCGTTCTTGTTTTTCTGCGTGTGCGCCGCCGCGCGGCGTTATATGCCCTGCGCCAGCATGGCCTGCGCAATTGGTTCAAAGGCGGCGATATAGGCGGCGGAGGTCAGCTCCTGGCGGGGGATGCGGAGCGACTCCTCCCATACGGCGTCGAGGATGGCTTTCATGCCGGTGCGAAGGCGCTTGTCTGATTCCTGGCGGGTGTTTTGAAGAAGGGCCGCGCCGCAGGCAGCGGCGATACCGGGAGCATACGGAACGCCGCCCTCCCGGAGCAGGCGGACGGCTTCGGGGGTGCAGGCGTTTTCCGCGCCCTCAAATACGGCGGCCCCGTGAGCAATGACGGCCCTGGCTCCCAACTCGTCCAGGGGGCAGGCCGGGTCGCAGGGGAAATATATGTCCGCGCCCGCATCCCAAATGGCTCCGCCGGGCCGGAAAACAATGTCTGCCGTTTCGTCGGCGCAGGCGGCGAGGGGACGGGTTGGATTTTTTGCCATATCCCGCAGGAGCGCGAGAGGAAGCCCCGCCGCAGCGTGCAGACATCCGCTGCTGTCCCCGATGGCCGTGACCATGGCTCCCAGCTGCAATGCCTTTTCGCCTGCCCATGCCGCCGAACCGGTGCGGCCGCCGATGGCGACGGCCTGCCCCTCCATTCTGGGGCCGGTACCTCGCCGCAGGGCGTTCTGGGCGAAATAACACAGTCCGTACCCCCTGGCCTGTGCCTGATCCCATCCGTCGGTAAAGGTCTTGGCCGGGCCGGGGAGAGTATAGGCCAGCCGGTCAAGCTGGCCCTTGAGATAGCCCCGCTCCCGGTGGGGAACGATCCCCTCCAGCACGGCGCAGGCGGGAAGAAAGGGGGCCAGCGCTGTTATGAACCGCTGGCAGAAGGCCATGCTCTCCTGTGCGCTGAGGACTGTCGGGTCGATAGCGGCGCCGGCCACGGCTCCGCCCATGGAAAGGCCCGCAAGACTGTTTTCCAGCGACAGGGCCAGGGCCTTCCATTTCAGGCCGGATACGTCCAGCGTCGGCTGGAGCGACAGGGCGCAGCGGGCGGGGCCAAGAACCGTGGTGTATTGGATAAAGCAGCAGGGCGCTGTGTATACCCGTCCATCGTCCCCCGGATAGGGGACGGAAAAAAACACCGCCCGTTCCGGGGCCGCCAGCCGTTCCGGCAGGCCGGCCTCCACATATTCCGGGCGGCGGTCGAAACAGGGGGCCAAACCTTGTAAAAATGTTTCCAGCCGCTGGAGAAAGCCCGCCTGTCCCGGCGCCTGTCCCTCGGCCAGCGTCATGGCCCGCTGTATATATGGATATGTCATAGGAACCCTCCCGTCCTGGTATAATATGAACACAAAGAGTATCCTATGCGCCCCGGCCCGCAAATATGGCCGAAACGCGGAGGAGGCTAATCCAGCGGCAGGGGAACTTTTGGCATTATCAGCCGTCCCAGGCATTCCACGGTTTCCCCGGCGGGGATGGTTATGTCCAGCTCCCGCCGAGCGCGGTTGAGCACCAGAAGATAGATGTTTCCAAAGCTGTCCTCGCAGTATTGGCGGGCCAAAGTCCGACCACCGGTGCGAAACAGCCCGCACTGTCCTGCCTCCGGCAAGGCCCATTCCACCAGCACCACCGTCCCCTGGGGGATATACGGGGCCATGTAGTCCCCGTCCATGATAAAAGCGGCCTGGGCCGGACTGTTCTCCGGCAGGGTAAGCTGCTGCATGAAAAACGCCTCCTTTTTGCGCAAAACAGCTGTTGGATATAGTATAATATGATTTTTTTGCCCGGACAACGAAAAAATTAAATTTTGGTATTGACAAACCGCCGCGGATTTGATATTATATCACGGCTGGCAAGATTAGCTGGTATAGCTCAGTTGGTAGAGCAGCTGATTTGTAATCAGCAGGTCGGGGGTTCGAGTCCGTCTACCAGCTCCAAAGTTCAGCAGTCACGCAGGCAAATCGAATATGGGGGAATTCCCGAGTGGCCAAAGGGGACAGACTGTAAATCTGCTGGCAATGCCTTCGGTGGTTCGAATCCACCTTCCCCCACCATGTAAGCACCGTAATTTTGATTCCAAGATTGCGGTGCTTATTGTTTTTTGCTTAAAGTCCGTTTTATGGGACACCTCTCTTGCTAAAATGGTATCATCCCAAAAGAAAGAGGTGTTAATTCCATGTTCTACTACAGCAAAAAGAGCAGACGAAGGGTTGTCCACAACGCAGACTGTGCCTGTATTCAAAGTGTCGCTACTGAGGGTATTGGCGCCTTTGAAAGGCTAGAGGTGGCTTATAAGGCGGGCTACCGTCTATGTCGTAGTTGCAGTCCTATTGCCAAGCCCTACCGAAAGGAAAGGGATAAATTGGAGGCTTACTGCCAAAACCACTCTGTTTCTATTTTCTTTGACGATAGATTTATTGGCATTTCGACACCTATCAGCCAGTGGAAAATTTTGCCTGATGGAAACAAGATGGTTCTGTATCACAAGAATACCATTAACAAGGACACAGCGGGGCCTGTTCCCGGATACCACCTTCAATGGGTCAGGCAGGAGACAATCATGGATTATCTTGAGTACATTCGAGACCACGATTACTATCGCAATATTCATCCTGTTCATATTCCCCATAAAAAGAAAAACAGCCCTCCGCCCCAAAAGGGTACGAAACGCTATCGTAAAGAGCGGACAAAGGCAGCTAAGAAAGCTAGACGGCAGTCTATCAACAATGTTCTCAATTTGATTGATAGTCTGCACATTCAAGATCGAACCGATTACTCAGAATGAAATGAAGGATATGAAAATGAGTAAATTCTGAAGGCCTTATAGCCTTCTGATAAACGGCGTGTATCTTTTCGTAGCAGTATAATATTGCCGTCCCATGTCAGAAAAAATGCCTGATTTGTTTTTTGACAAGTCAGGCATTTTTCATAGCTTTTTCAAAATAATTTTTCATATACCACCCGCACGGGGTCGCGTTCGGCGGCGTCGGTCAGGCGTATGGTGCCGCGCAGCGCATAGCCTCTGGATTCCAGGAGAGCGCGCATGGGCTTGTTTTCGGGGTGGGTGTCGCTGCGGACGGAGGCGCACCCGGAGCCGAGGGCCAGATCCTCCCCAAGCTGCATCATCTCGTTGGAAAGGCCCCGGCCCCGGTAGGGGGCCGCTACGGCGACCCGGTGGAGGGTGCCGTATGGCTCGTGGGCCAGAAAAGCGTCCTCTAAGGGCGCGTAGTCCGGCTCCGGGGTCAGATACAGGCTGATGCACCCGGCAGGCACGTCCTGGTGGGTGAACAGCCAGCAGCCCCCGGCTTCGATGTCCCGGCGGAAGACGGCGGGGTTTGGAAAGTTGTCCTGCCATTGGGGCACGCCCTGCTCCCGCAGAAAATCCCCGCCCTGGCGGGCGATGGACATGAGCGCGTCCATATCTGCCTCTGTGGCCCGGCGGCAGTCGTATTGAAGCCGTTCTCTGCCGGTCAGGCGTAGAACGGTCTCCCGCTCCTCTTTGGTCTGGGGCTGGAAGGCGGCGAACATATCCGGCCTGCGCTCCTGGGTGCGAATGAGCTGCTGCTCCCGCCGCCAGGTGTCCACGTCCCGGTGATTGCCGGTGCGCAGAATCTCCGGCACGGCCATGCCCTCCCACACCTCCGGGCGGGTGTATTGGGGGTATTCCAAAAGACCGTCCCAGTGGCTCTCGCCCATATAGCAGGCCGGGTCTGACAGCACGCCGGGGAGCAGACGGCACACGCTGTCCGAAATGGCCATGGCGGGGATCTCCCCGCCGGTCAGGACGAAGTCCCCGATGCTCATTTCCTCGTCGCAGCAGAGCTGGATGAACCGCTCATCCACGCCCTCATAGTGCCCGCACACCAGCACCAGATGGTCGTAATCCGCCGCCAGACGGCGGGCCTGGCCCTGGTCGAAGCGGGTTCCCTGGGGGGACATATAGATGACCCGGCGCTTCCTATCGCCCGCCTGGGCGGTGACGTGGCCAAGACAGTCCTTCAGCGGCCGGGCCATCATGACGCAGCCCCACCCGCCCCCGTAAGGGTAGTCGTCCACCTGCTGCTGCTTGTTGGTGGTGAAGTCCCGTATCTGGACGCAGTTTATCTCTATCAGGCCCTTTTTTTCCGCCCGCCCCAGGATGGAGGAGGACATCATGGCGTCTACCGCCTGCGGGAACAGGGTCAATATGTCGATTCGCATAGACATGATTTATCTCACCATATAAGACAGGCGGGAGCATGGACTCCCGCCGTTTGTTTATTACATTCCGTCAATCAGCCGCACGGTAACGGTTTCCTTGTCGGGGTCTTTTTTCAGCACGAAGGCGGGGACGTCGGGGATGAGGATTTCCCGCTGGCCGCGAACTACCAGAACGCTTGCGGCAGGCTCGCTCAGCACGTCCTCCAATACCCCCAGGACATTGCCTGTCTCGTCCATCACCTGCGCGCCAAGGATGTCCTGGATGAACACCGCGCCCTCCGGCAGATGGGCCTCCGCCCGGTCGATGAAAATGGTCTTGCCCTTCAGGGTCATGGCGGCGTTTACGTCCTCATAGCCCTCCAGGGCGGCGACGCACATGGTTTTCTGCACCCGGCAGGAGCGGACAGCGACTGCCGCTCCGTCGATATAAAAATGGGAAAAGAGGGTCAAAAACGCCGGTTCATCCGCCCAGGGCTGTATTTTTACCTGGCCCTGAACGCCGTGGGTGCTGACAATTTGGCCGGCCTCCAGATAGGGCTTTTTCAATCCAGTATTTCTACGGAGACGCGCTGGCCCTGGCGCTGGGCTACGGCCTTCATCAGAACCCTGATTTGGCGCACGATGCGCCCCTTGCGGCCTATGACCTTGCCCATATCCCCATCGGCTACCCGCACCTCAAACACGGTGGTTCCGCCAGACACGCGCTCGTCCACCGTGACCTGATCCGGGTGATCCACCAGGCTTTGTATGATGTAGGTCAGAAGTTCCTTCATTGGATGGCTCCCGGCCTTATTCCGCCTGCTGGGCCTGCTGCGCCTCCGCCATCTTCAGAAGTCCACGGACGGTGTCGGTGGGCTGTGCGCCGCAGGAAATCCAGTATTTCGCCCGCTCCAGGTTGATTTGGACGGCGGCAGGGGTAGCCATGGGGTCATAGGTGCCAAGCTCCTCGATGTTCCGGCCGTCGCGGGGAGAGCGGCTGTCTGCCACCACGATGCGGTAGAAGGGGGCCTTCTTTGCACCCTGCCGTTTCAGTCTGATCTTTACCATTGTCTTGTCCTCCAAAAAAATATTGTTTGTTTTACAGTTATTCAAAAATCCTGTTCGGATATTGAAGCGAATTGCTTAAAAGCCGAGAAGTCCGGCCTTTTTGCCCATGCGGCGGCCCTTTTTCGACCCGGACATCTGCTTGACCATAGCGTTCATCGCGTCGAAGCCCTTCAAAAGCCGGTTTATCTCCACCACGCTGGTGCCGGATCCGGCGGCGATGCGCTTTTTGCGGCTGGCGTTCAGGATGGAGGGGTTGTCCCGCTCCTTCTGGGTCATGGACAGGATGATGGCCTCCGTCCGGGCCATGGCCTTGGGGTCTATTTTGGCGCCCTTGAGCTGCCGTGCATCCAGACCGGGCACCATGGCGGCCAGGTCTTCTATGGAACCCATGTCCTTCATAGAGCGGAGCTGCTCCAGGTAGTCCTGGAGGGTGAAGCGGTTTTTCATCAGCTTGTCCGCCATCTCGGCGGCCTTCTTCTGGTCTACCGCCTGCTCTGCCTTTTCAATCAGGGTCAGCACGTCGCCCATGCCGAGAATACGGCTGGCCATACGGTCGGGGTGGAACACCTCGATGGCGTCCAGCTTCTCCCCGGTGCCGACGAATTTCACGGGCTTGCCCGTGACAGCCCGGACAGACAGGGCCGCGCCGCCTCTCGCGTCGCCGTCCAGCTTTGTGAGCATGACGCCGGTGATGCCCAGGGCCTCGTCAAAGGCGGAGGCGGCGTTCACCGCGTCCTGGCCGGTCATGGCGTCCACGGTCAGCAAAATCTCCGCCGGGTCTACGGCGGCCTTGATATTTTTCAGCTCCTCCATCAGCGCCTCATCCACATGGAGGCGTCCGGCGGTGTCCAGAAATACCACGTCGTTCCCGTGGCGGCGGGCGTGCTCCACAGCGGCCTTGGCAATGTCCACCGGGTTTGCCTGGCCCATCTGGAACACAGGCACGCCTACCTGCCCGCCCACAGTTTCAAGCTGCTTGATTGCGGCGGGGCGGTATACGTCGCAGGCGGCGAGGAGCGGCCTCTTGTTTTGATGCTTTTTCACCCAGGCGGCAAGCTTTGCGGTGTTTGTGGTCTTGCCCGCGCCCTGCAGGCCCACCACCATCACCACGCTGGGCACCTTGGAGGAATAGAGGAGCTTTTCCGCCTGGCCGCCCATGAGGGAGGTCATTTCCTCGTTCACGATTTTTATGACCATCTGGGCGGGGTTCAGGCTCTCCAAAATCTCTGTGCCGGTGGCCTTCTCGGTGACGGTGTTCACGAAGTCCTTGACCACCTTATAGCTCACGTCCGCCTCCAGGAGCACCATGCGGACCTCCTTCATGGCGGCCTTCACGTCCGCCTGCGTCAGGCGGCCCTTGCCCCGGAGCTTTTTGAAGATGTTGTTTAGTTTTTCCGAAAGACTCTCAAAAGCCATGCTGTTACTCCAAATCGTCCAGCCGCGCCAGCAGAGTGCGGCTGCGCTCGTCGTTCGGGAGAAGGGGCGCCAAATCTCTGTGGAGCGCCTGTATCTGCCCGCGCCGCTCAAGATGGCGGCGGACGAGGCCGGTTTTTGCCTCGATGTCCTGTAAGGTGGCCTCCGCCCGGCGGAGGATGTCCCATACTCCCTGGCGGCTCAGACCGCCGAGCTGGGCAATCTCCGAAAGGGAGTAGTCCTCGTTCCAGTGCAGGTCGCAGTATTCCCGCTGCTTTTCCGTCAGCAGATCTCCGTAGAAATCCAGCAGCAGGGAGCGATCCAGGGGCGTGTTTTCCATGCCGGGATAGCCTCCCTATCAAGTAAAAACGCTTTACAGCCCGTATATCATACACCCGCCGGGCGCGGCTGTCAAGTATTTTTCCCAAACAGGCGGAGGCCCTTTTGTATATTCCCCGAAAAAGACGGGCAAGATTCCTGATATGGAAATGATTCGTAATGAACGCCTGGCCAGATGGGGCGAACAAGCGGCCA
>JAJBVW010000018.1:349-9506 GCA_020866945.1 Oscillospiraceae bacterium | reverse complement strand
GCTCCGGCGCCCGGAGTACGGCCAGCCGGAACGGCCCCCGGCGGGGGGAGAGCCTGCGTGTGCGGCTGACCCTGACCTTTGAGGAGGCGGCCTTCGGCTGCAAGAAGGACATTAACATCACCAAGGTTGACCAATGCCCGGACTGCAAGGGCAGCGGCTGCGCCAGCGGCACCCCCCCCTACGGTTCCCCGGACTGCGGCGGCACCGGCACGGTTCGCACCCAGCAGCGCACGGCCTTCGGCGTGTTTCAGTCCACCAACCCCTGCTCCAAGTGCAGCGGCACCGGCAAGATCATCCACAACCCCTGCTCCCGCTGCCGGGGCGCGGGCCGGGTGCGGGTGCAGAAGACCCTGAACGTCACCATCCCCGCTGGCATCGACGACGGGGAGACCGTCTCCCTCCGGGGCCAGGGCAACGCCGGTTCCAACGGCGGCGGCGCGGGGGATCTGCTGGTGCAGATCCAGGTGCGGCCCAGCCCGGTCTTTGAGCGGGAGGGCACCAGCATTTACGTCACCAAGCCCCTGAGCTTTGTCCAGGCCGCCTTGGGAACGGAGATCGAGGTTCCCACCCTGGACGGGCCGGTGAAGCTGAACATCCCCGCCGGAACCCAGACCGGGGCGGTGTTCCGCCTCCGGGGCAAGGGCGTCCCCAGCCTCCGGGGCAGCATCCGGGGCGACCAGTACGTCACCGTGGATCTGGAGACCCCGAAAAACCTCACCGCCCGGCAAAAGGAACTGCTGGAGGAGTTCGCCGAGCTGACGGGACAGAAGGTGGAAAAGCACACCACCCGCAAGAAGAAAAAGCTCTAATGCCCCGCCGCAAAGCGGAGCCGGAAAAGCAGGTCTAAAAAAATATTGGTGCATCACGTCCGTTTTCTAGGACGCGCTGCACCAATGCTTATGACAGACACTTTTGGGCTGATGATGCGGGGCGAAAGACCTGCGTTAGTCCTCTCTCTTTTTGCCCCAGAAAAAGAGGGCTACCGTGCCCGGGCCGGTGTGGCTGCCGATGGTGGTGCCGATGCTGTTGATGAGCACTCTGCCGTTCAGCTTGGGGAAGCGCTCCTCCACAAGCTTTGCCACCGCCTCCGCGTCCTCCATGCAGGCGGACATACATATATAGCACTTGCCGTCATAATCCAGGCCCCCGTCGGCGTATTGCTCCATCTTGTCCACAATGGCCTGGATGACCTTCGCCTTGGTGCGTATTTTCTCCCGTGGGATGAGGCGGCCCTGATAGTCTACATTCATCAGCGGGCAGATGTTCAGCAGGCCCCCAAATACGCCCGCCGCCTTGGATATGCGGCCGCCGCGGACGAAGAAGGTCAGGTCTGAGGAGAAAAACCAATGATGCAGACGCAGGCGGTTTTCCTCTGCCAGGCATACAGGCTGTCGATGTCCATACCCTCGTCCCGCAGATCCGCCAGCTTGTCCATCAGCAGACCATAGCCGGAGGAGGCTGCCAAAGAATCGAGAATATATATCTTCCGTTCCGGGTAACGCTCCCGCAGAATGTCCGCCGCCCCTGCCGCAGAGGTAAATGTGCCGGAAATGCCGGAGGACAGGCTCAGGTGCAGAATGTCCTTCCCCTCCTCCAGAAAGGGAGTGAAGTAGTCTACATATTCTGAGATGTTGATTTGGGAGGTCTTGGTCATGGCTCCGTCCGTCATGGCCTGATAGAACTTGTCAAAGGGTACCGTCTGTCCCAGGTCGTCCGGGTATTCCTTCCCATCCAGGAAATAGTGGAAGCAGATATAGTGCAGGTCTCGCGCCGCCAGATGATCCGCCGTCAGGTCAACTGTGGAACAGCAGCTTAAAATGTAGTCGCTCATGGTTGTTTCCTCCTATAAGTTAATGGTCAGCCGTGGCGCGCTCACTTCCAGGCCCGATAGCGGGTAACGCCGGAGATGACCTCTCCGTCCAGCTGGATGGCGCAGGGGCGCTCAAATTCTACCGTAATGTCCCGGCCAAAAAAGACGTCGCACTTTTTCTTCATCTTTACATGACCGCCCCACAGCAGGGAGGGCAGCCGCAGCAGGGTGCCCAGGCGCCCGGTGCCGTGCCAGACGATGCAGCAAAGGGTTTCGTTCAGACGGTTCTGGTTCGGGGCGATTTTTATACCGCCGCCGATATATCGGCCGTTCAGCGCGGAGGCAATCCACACCTTTTCATAGTGACGGGTCTCTCCGTCCACAGTGACGGCGGCGTTTGTCCAGTGGTACCGTCCCAGCACCAGGCGCAGGGCCAGCATAACATAGCTGACCTTGGTCTTGCGTGTTTGCTTGACCTCGTCTCCCAGCTCGCATACCTGGCCGTCCAGGCCGAAGCTGCTGTTGTTGAGAAAACGTCTGGTTTCGCCGTTTACCTCTACGGTTGGCAGGCGCTGCATATAGTCGTTCAGCCGAGCCTTTCGTACTCCTCCCTTGGGCCGCACGTCCCACAGAAAATCATTTCCCGTGCCAAACCACTGCACGTACACTGGTACGGCAGGTGCTATGCCGTCCAGGGCGTTTATTACAAAATGGAGCGTGCCGTCTCCGCCGCAGAGGATTACCTGATCCTCTGTCCCCAGGCCGGTCAGGAAGGGGCGAATATCCGTCTGCGTGATGTCCCGCACCTCCGGTCTTTCCGGCCACAGGCTGTCCACCACCTTCTGTACGCCGGCGTATCCGTTGCCGCCGCAGGCGTGGGGATTATAGAGGATAAAGGTCATGGCTGTCTCTCTTTCCGCCCGCGCAGGGCGCGGGTGCAATAAAAATAACGCTTTTTAACAAATACGCAACAAGTGATATACAATGATTATACAACGACCCAACCCGTTCGTAAAGCATTTTTCTCCTCTTTCCTCCGGGGGGAATCCATGCTATAATGAAAAATATTATAGTGTGAAAGGAGGCTGACTCTATGCCGCAAAACGGCTTTTCTGCCGACGGATATATTATCGACCAGGACTGCTTCGCTGCCTATCCCTATCGTGGATCGACTTCAAATATCAACGGCTGCGGCTGGGTGGCGGCCTTCGACCTGCTCCGCGCCCAAGGGCGGGATATTTCTTTTCAGGAGGTGCTGGACGGGCTGAACGGCCTCTATCCCACGAAGCTGCCCGGCCCCACACCCGTGCGGGCGCTGCGGCGGTACCTCGCCGGATTCGGCGAATATCGCCTGTACCGGGGGCGGCGGGCCAGTCTGCGAGCCGCAGGCCAGGCGCCGGCGGGCATCCTGCGCTATTGGGAGGGCCGGGAACCGCATTACATCCCCTTTCTCCGCCGGGAGGAGGGTGTCTATCGCTTCCTCAACGTGGCCGACGGCCTGGAGGATATGGCCTGCCCTATGGAGGAATTTTTTTCCGCCCATTGCCGTCATGGCTCCGTGAGGGCTATCGTTCCAAAAAAAATAATCTGAATAATTATAAGTATAAGGGCCGGCTGAAAAGCGTCTGTTTTTCAACTGGCCCCATTTTTGTTGTTTGCAGTCCGTTTTATGGGACACCTCTTTTGTTATTCTTAGTATGCAAAAGGAAATTCTGAAATCTTAAGATCGCACAGGAGGCGTCATCATGCGGGGAGATTTCACAGCCGCCGGCGTTTATGGAAAGGTAGGCGCGCGCTATATGCTGTTCGCCTGCGAAGCGGAGTATTACGAATATATGGACTCCCTGGAGGAAGGGGCATAAAAAACACCGTGTAAAAAAATTTATCGGCCTGGGCCGCTGTTCTCTTGCTGCAATTTTATCGCAGATGAATCATTCCACTACCGGCGGCTGCCGGGTCTTCCATTTGCCGGAGAGGAAGTATGGGAACATGACGATGAAAAACGCATATCCCGCCAGGGTGCTGCCGAGCCAGTAGCCCTGGACGCCCATTTGGAGCGCCTCCCCCAGCAGCAGGCACAGGCCGACGCGCATGACCACCCCGTCCACCAGGCCCAGAATGAAATTCATGACGGGAAAGCCCATGCCGTTGCAAAGGGCGGTGCTTGGCCCACGGCAGGCCCAGCCGAAGAAATTCAAAACCGCGATGGCCACATAGGCGTGGCTCATGGCCAGCACCTCCGCGTCGTCGTTGAACAGGGCGAATACCTGCTCTGGCCAGAGTATCATGACGGCGGACAGCACGGCGGCGAAGACGCCGCCCAGCAGAATGGCTGTTATCAGGGTTTTCTGCACCCGCTCCGGCTTCCGGGCGGCAAAGTTCTGGCCGACCATGGTGGCTCCCGCCTGACTGAGCGCCAGCGTGACGATGCTGGCGATGGCGGACAGCTTAGAGCCGACCCCGGTGACGGCGGAGACCGTCACGCCATAGGTATTGATACGGCTGGAAACGAACAGAGTGGAGACGCTGATGGCGCAGGTCTGAATCATCATGGGAATTCCCAGCTTCAGCAGCAGCCAGAGGTTCCGCCGGTCGGGGAGCAGGTCTCTCAGCTGGAAATCGAAGCCGAGGCGCTCCCGCCGCCGCCATAGATATGCGACGGAAAACACAAAGCTGACTCCCTGGGCAATGACCGTGGCTAGGGCCGCCCCAAATGTTCCCATTCCTTGAGACACGAGCAGCAAATCCAGCACCACATTCAGCACCGAGGCAATCGCCACAAATATCAGGGGCCGTTTGGCGTCTCCCATGCCCCGTAGGATGGAGGCCACCATCACATAGCCAAAGCTGAAAAACAGCCCCGCCGTGCAGCATATCGTATAGGCCCGGCAGGAATCCAGCGCCTCCGCCGGTACGTTCAGCCAGCTCATGATGGCGTCCACGCCTATAAGCCCTGCGGCGGAGACGACGAGGCTCAGTCCCAGGATAAAGGTGAACATGGTGCCAACAATCTTTGAAAGGCCCTTTCTGTCGCCCAGACCCACATATTGACTGATGATGACCTGACCGGCATTGCAGAAGCCCATGCCGATGAAGGTATAAAAATGCAGCAGGTCGGCCCCCACGCTGACGGCGGAAAGCCCGGCGGCTCCCACGAACCGGCCCACCACCATCATATCCACCAGGTTATAGGCGGTTTGCAGCAAATTCGACACCATAAAGGGCCAGGCAAAGCCCAGCAGCTGCTTTGCCACCGGGCCGGAGGTATAATCGTTTATCAGACTCTCACCGGCCATAGTTCTTCTCCCGTAATTATAGTATGTATTTATTTTATACCAGAACAATGGCCTGTTGCAAGGGACTGTTCCATATTTTCCCGACCCGCTCGGAAAACAGCGTTGGAAACAGGGAGGGCAGCATCAAAACAGCGGTTTTGATGCTGCCCTCCGCGGCTTTTTGCCCAATCCCGATGGGGATCCCGCCTCCTCGTCCGCCTCGTCGCGGGCGCGGAACAGCAGGGAAATACACCACAGCGCCGCCAGGCCCACCAGCGTATAAATCACCCGGGAGACTGCGGCGGTCTGCCCGCCGAAAATCCACGCCACAATATCGAATCGAAACAGGCCGATGCTGCCCCAGTTCAGCCCGCCGATAATGGCGAGTATCAGGGCAATTCTGTCAATGACCATGAAAATGACTCCTTTTGATCCCGCGCCCGCCCGGATGTCAGTCTTGCTCCAGACCGACGCTGAACTTATCAGGAGTAGTTTGCGCCGCCGTCAGCGGAATATGCGCGGCGGCGCAGCATGGCGAAAATTGGAAAATTGCCGGTTTTTAAGAAACCTTACTCCTCCTCGCACACGAACTGCCCCGCGAGCCTGCCGTGGGTGCCGGCCATGCCGATGGAGGAGCCGGCGCAGGGGGTGCAGTAGCCGGTGCCGTAGCGGCCTCCCAGGGAGTTGCCGCAGGTATACAGGCCCTTGATGGGATTCATGCTGCCGTCCAGGACGTTCAGACGCGCGTCCGTCATAACGCCGGACATTGTCACCATGGAGGGGCTGGCGGTGAAGCTGCCCATAGTGCCGGTGCAGGCGTAATAGGGGCCTTCATCCACGGGAATCAGGGCCTCCGCCCGCTTGCCGAAATCTGTGTCCTGCCCGGCGTAGCACATCTCGTTATACCGGGCCACGGCCTCCAGCATATTGGCGGTGGCCTCGTCGTCATAGCCCACCATTTTGGCGATGTCCTCCAGGGTCTCCCCGCACATGACGGAGCCGCTCATGCGCTCGGCGATAGTGCAGCCGATGATGTTGGCCCTCCCGCCGGGCTTTAAGGCGTTCATGCCGTCTATCATGTCCTGATAATACTGGGGGCGGCCTCCGTTCGGCCCCTGGTGCTCCAGCCCGCTGGCGCAGACGCCCTTGAACCATTTCTGGTCTGTCACCAAGCAGCCGGTGCCTTTCTTCTGGCGGGAGGTAGCGGTCTGGGCGGCGGTGATGTTCCCCTCGTTGCAGAAGCGCTTGCCCTCCGCGTTCAGCCAGAGCATAGAGTTTGCGCCCCACGGCCCGCCGCTGGGGCCGCCGCCTAAAATCATGGTGCCGCGGGGGGCCGGTTCAATGTAGCCTCCGGCCCAGCACATCATCTTTACAGAGGAGCCGTCCCGCCCGGAGGAATAGAACCGGCTCTTGGAGCCGCCGGAGCGCTCGTTGCGCTCCATGTATTCATTGAGCAGCGCCCAGCACATATCCGCGTTGGCGGAATAGTCGCCTCCCGCCATGACCACGCCCTTGGCGGTATTGATGCGGATATATTCCCCGGTGCTGTTGTCCTGGACGATGACGCCGGTGACGGCCTTGCTTGAATCCTGCACCAGCACCACACCGGAGGTGTTGTATATAAGCTCCGCGCCCAGGTCTCTGGTGGCCTTATCCAGACACGCCTGCTGCACCAGGCCGATCTTGGAGTTTGCGGCCACGCCGTTTACCTGGGTGTCGCTGTACTCCCCCATAAACTGACAGGAGGCGGCCCAGGTCTTTGTGCCAGGCCAGATGGGATAATCCTTGCGCAGACAGTCGTATATATCTGCCCCGGAGGCCCATTTGTCGTAGTCGAAGTTTGCTTGAATAATGAGCCAGCCGTCCCGGGTGTTGTCATAGGTGTAGACGCGGGAGTCCACGCCCATTTCCTTGCATATCTCCAGCATATGATCCATGGTGGGGCCGGAGTTCTGCACATACAGCCGGACGATGTCGGGATAGGCCCGCCCGCCGCCGCGGGTGATGAACTCGTCCACCACCTCGCCGAGGTCATATGGTCCGAAGCCCGCCTGCTCCACCTGTACCTGGGAGTTCCAACAGCCGAAATCCTCCCCGAACCAGGAGTGGGTGTCTTGGGTCTGCTTTTCCACGCCGATGACCTTGGCGCCCTTCTCCGCCGCCGCCAGCAGCGCCTGAGTGCCTGCATGGCCCAGGCCGATAACGGCCACGTCGCATTCCAGGGTCTTGCTGATGTCGCTGTCTGCGATCTCCGGGGCCTGGCCCAGCCAATCTCCCGGGCCGCTGTAGCCATAGACCCGGTCGTCCGTGGTGGTGCCGGTGCTGGCAGTATCTCCGCTGCCCCCGCTGCTGACGGAGGCCCCGGTGGCCGCGTCCGGCTCATTGGAGGCAAAGGCCCCCATGCCCAGGATGCTGACCGCCGCCGCTCCCGCTGTCACCGCGCCGGCGCCCTTGAGAAACTCCCGCCGGGAAAGCTGTTTTTTCTCCTTCTTTTCCTTGCCCATGTTCTGCTCCTCCTGTTTTATCCCTTATGTATATAGTTCAGAGCCGCGCCCAAGAGCACGTCCCGCGTACACTCCTCCGACGTCCAGGGAATATAAATATCCGGCTGGATGCCGACGCCCATCATGCCATGACCCTCCCGGGCCGCTTTTGTAATGGCCGTGGGCCAGGTGAATATGAATCTGTCGTCCAACTGGCAGGATACCGGGCCGCTGTAATCCAGCGTCCCCAGGGTGGCCCGGCCAATCAGAGCCGCGCCGGCGTTCTTTGCCGCCAGAACCAGACCTTCCCCCGCGCCCCGGCACCAGGTGTCGGTCAGGACGGCGATACGCTTCGGCCCCCGTCCGGGGATGATTGTTTCCTCCGGAGCGCTGTCCTCCAGGATAAAGCCCCTTCCGGCCTTCTCCCGCAGCTCGGACACATACGCCGCCCCGCCGGGGACGGTTTCCAGCGCCGCCGCCTTCAGGGCGCAGTTTAAGGGCGTGTAGTTCACAAACAGCTCCGTCGGCCCCAGAAGCTCGGTCAGAGACGTATCCTCCCGACACAGCCAGGGCAGAAGCGGATAAAACGCCGCCTCGAAGCTGCCATCCCCGTTTCGCATATCCAAAATCAGCCCCTGAAAGGATATATTTTCCAGCCTGCCGGCCAGCGCCTGCGTCTCCTCCAGTCTGTCGAGCGCCGGGGGGCGCAGGTATAGGACATCTTCCTCCAGAAACCGAACCGCCGGGCCGGGATGGGGGCTTTTCCTGGGATAATGGGCCAGGGGGATGGTATCGCCGTTCACGGTGACGGTGTCCGCCATTTTCAGCAGGCCGTTCCAGTCCTCCCGCTCCGGGGCGTTTTCGGCGGCATAGAAGAAATTTTTTTGGATGGTCTGCCGGTGCCGGGCGGGGCTGCCGCCGTTGACGGCGGTGATGCGGTCGCCCACGGCGAGCCGCGTCTCTCCCGCAAGGGCGGTGACAACCAGGCTGTCCTCATGCCGGCGGGTGAAGAAGCCAGGGCTGTAGGGCGCATAGCCCTCCTGGGGCAGAAGCATAAGGCGCAGGGCGCGGTTCCCGGTGCAGGCAAGCATCTGGCTGACGTACCGCAGAAACAGCAGCGCATCCAGCCGTCCGTCGTGCCATGCCTGGCCGATGGCCTGGTTATAGTATTGCGGGTCAAAGCCTTCCGGGGCCTCCCATCCGGCATAGTCCCGGCGCAGGATGGCCACAATATCCCCGAAAAGCTGGTCAAATCGTCTCATCATACTGTCCATTATATAGAAAAGTTTGTTATATTGCAATCAATTTTATAGTTTTTTTCTTGCCTGGATAACCAGAGCGTGATATGATAGGGAAAAGAGAACGCTTTGGGAGGGGAGGGACAGGCCGTGAGCCGCATCGGATTCGGAGAGATTCTGGTCATTTTGGTGCTCGCTCTGCTGGTGATAGGGCCGGACAAGCTGCCGGAGCTGGCCCGTTCCCTTGGCAAGGCGGTGCGCGCCATGAAAAAAACCATCCAGGAGACCACCGAGGAGCTGGACGGCGCCGAGGATCTTAAGGAGCTGAGGGACGAGGTGGAGTGCATGAAA
>JAJBVW010000018.1:0-339 GCA_020866945.1 Oscillospiraceae bacterium | reverse complement strand
CCTCCTTCTGTTGGCTCCCCCGCCGTCCCGGAGGGGGCGCCAACAGAAGGAGGAGACGGACATGGGTAAAATTGGTATGTGGGAGCTGCTGGTCATTTTGGCCATCGTCCTGCTGCTCGTAGGGCCGAAGGCCCTGCCAAAGCTGGGGGAGGCCCTTGGCAAGACTATCGGGAACTTAAACAAGGGCCTGGAGGACGACTAGGAGAAGGACACCAGCAAGGACAAAAAGGACGCCGCCGAAAACGGGGACGGGGAGGACTGACCCATCCCCGCCGAGCCGGAAAAACATCAGGACACCAAATCCATGCCCCTGGGGGACCACCTGAAGGAACTCCGCCG
>JAJBVW010000013.1 GCA_020866945.1 Oscillospiraceae bacterium | reverse complement strand
CTGTACCTTGCGGCATTGAATAAACGGATATAATAAACCATGACACGCCGCTGCATAAGGCGGTTTGAGGGATAGGGAACAGCACTGTGAACAAATCCGCGGATAAAATTTGTATTATATTTTTATATAAATCGCTTGACGAATTAACTGTATTGGTGTAGTATATACATGAGGTGAGAGACGGCATGAAAAAGACCTTATATAGCTTGATGCTTTCGGACGACGTCGTCCGGGCAGTGGATGAGATGGCGCACCGGCTGGGGACGAATCGTTCGGCGCTGGTGAACCAGATTTTAGCGGAGTATGTAGACATGGAGACCCCAGAGCGGCAGATACAGGACATTTTCCGCCAGATAGGGGAGCTGCTGGTGTCCGACCGGGAGCTGGTGCCCTTCGTGACCCCGAACGCGAACTCCATCAGCGTGAAGTCCAGCCTGCAATATCGTTACCGCCCCACGGTGAAGTATTCCGTGGAGCTGTATCGGAACTGGGAGAGCGCCCTGGGGGAGCTGTCCGTGGTGTTCCGCACCCAGAGTCAGGAGCTGCTGGACGCCATGGCTGACTTTTTCCGCCTGTGGAAGCAGGTGGAGGATGAGCTGATAGCCCCCTATCGGCGGCAGCCTGTTGAATACGCCCTGTACGCCGGACGGTTCACCCGCACCATTGCCCTGGCCGCCGGGCGGAATTACACCACCGGGGACATTGCCGGGGCCATCAGCGCCTATGTGCGGCTGTTCGACCGGCTGATGAAGGGGTATCTGGCCCGCACCATGACCGGCCAGGAGGTATATAACGAGTATCTCTGCTGGCTGCGGGACGGAAACACAATTATTTGATACACGCCAAGCCTTATTACTACTACATTATATAAAAGGGAAGTGATCCCATGAACAGCGACAAGCTGACACAAAAGACCATTGAAACCATCAACAGCGCCACCGCTATGGCCAGGGAGAACGACAACCAATACCTCACCCCGGAGCACTTGCTCTACGCCCTGGTGGACGCGGACGGAGGCCTGATCCCCACCCTGCTGGGGCGCATGGGCGCGGACTGCGACAAAATGCTCTCCGCCCTGGATGGTGAAATCAGCTGCCTGCCAAAGGTGCAGGGCAGCCAGGAGGTCTACCCCTCCAACGAGTTCGGCAAGGTCATCGACTTCGCCCAGAAGATTGCGGGCAAGCTCAAGGACGAGTATGTCTCCGTGGAGCATCTCATGCTGGGCATTTTCGCCCATCCCACCAAGGCCATCAGCGCCATATTCCGGGAGCAGAACGTGACCCGCGACGGCTTTACGGCGGAGCTTGCCAAGGTCAAGACCGGCCACGTCACCACCGACAACCCGGAGGACACCTACGACGCCCTGCAAAAATACGGCACCGACCTGGTGCAGCGGGCCAGGGACAACGAGCTTGACCCGGTCATAGGCCGGGACAACGAGATTCGCAACGTCATCCGCATCCTCTCCCGCAAGACGAAAAATAACCCTGTCCTCATCGGGGAACCGGGCGTCGGCAAAACCGCTATCGCGGAGGGTCTGGCCCAGCGCATCGTCCGTGGGGACGTGCCGGAGGGCCTGAAGGACAAGACCATCTTCTCCTTGGATATGGGGGCGCTGGTGGCGGGCGCCAAATACCGGGGCGAGTTCGAGGAGCGGCTGAAAGCGGTTTTGGAAGAAATTTCCAAGAGCGAGGGGAAAATCATCCTCTTTATCGACGAGCTTCACACCATCGTGGGCGCGGGCAAGACCGAGGGGAGCATGGATGCGGGAAACCTCCTGAAGCCCATGCTGGCCCGTGGTCAGCTCCACTGCATCGGCGCTACCACCCTGGACGAGTACCGCAAGTATATCGAGAAGGACGCAGCCCTGGAGCGCCGGTTCCAGCCCGTGCAGGTGGATGAGCCGACGGTGGAGGACACCATCTCCATCCTCCGGGGCCTGAAGGAGCGGTATGAGATATTCCACGGCGTCCGCATCCACGATTCCGCCCTGGTGGCGGCGGCCACCCTCTCTGACCGCTATATCACAGACCGTTTTCTGCCGGACAAGGCCATCGACCTGGTGGACGAGGCCTGCGCCCTGATTCGCACGGAGATCGACTCCATGCCTGCGGAGCTGGACGACATCCGCCGCCGGATTATGCAGCAGGAGATCGAGGAGATGGCCCTGAAAAAGGAGACGGACAAGCTGAGCCAGGACAGACTGCAAAAGCTGCGGGTGGAGCTTGCCGCCAACAAAGAGGAATTTAACGCCATGAAGGCCCGCTGGGAGGCGGAAAAGGCGGACGTGGACGCGGTCAAGACCGTGAAGGCGGAGATTGAAAAATGCACCGCCGACATCGAGCGGGCGCAGCAGGCTTATGAGTATGAGACCGCCGCAAGACTGCGCTATGAGACTCTCCCCGCCCTGCAAAAGCGGCTGGAGGAGGCGGAAAACGCCTCCGGCAAGAAGGACACCCTGGTTCATGACACGGTGACGGAGGAGGAGATTGCCGGCATCGTGGCCCGCTGGACGGGTATCCCCGTGGCGAAGCTGATGGAGGGGGAGCGGGAGAAGCTCCTGCATATGGAGGACATTCTCCACCAGCGGGTCATCGGCCAGGACGAGGCGGTGCGCCTGGTGACCGAGGCGATTTTGCGCTCCCGCGCCGGTATCTCCGATCCTAACCGGCCCATCGGCTCCTTCCTGTTTTTGGGGCCGACCGGCGTCGGCAAAACAGAGCTTGCCAAGAGCCTTGCCCAGGCCCTGTTCGACGACGAGCGCAGCATGGTGCGCATCGACATGACGGAGTACATGGAAAAATTCTCCGTCTCCCGGCTTATCGGCGCGCCTCCGGGCTATGTGGGCTATGACGAGGGGGGCCAGCTCACCGAGGCCGTCCGCCGGAAGCCCTATTCCGTGGTGCTGTTCGACGAGGTGGAGAAGGCCCATCCGGACGTGTTCAACATCCTCCTGCAAATCCTGGACGATGGCCGCATCACAGACAGCCAGGGCCGGACGGTGGATTTCAAAAACACCATCATCATCCTGACCTCCAACCTGGGCAGCCCCTACCTGCTGGACGGCATCGACGAAAACGGGGACATTACCCCCGAAGCCCGCGCCGCCGTGGAGCAGGAGCTGCGAAGCACCTTCCGTCCGGAGTTTTTGAACCGGCTGGATGAGACCATATTCTTCAAGCCCCTGACCAAGGAGAACCTGACCGGCATTATCACAATCCTCACCGAATCCCTCCGCCAGCGGCTGGAGGAGCGGCAGCTTGGCCTGGAGTTCACCCCGGCGGCCTGCGCCTATATTATTGACCACGGCTATGACCCGGTCTATGGAGCGCGGCCCCTGAAGCGCTACCTCCAAAGCCAGGCGGAGACCCTGATCGCGAAGAAAATCCTCTCCGGCGACCTGGCCGCCGGCTCCACTCTGGTGGTGGACGCGGACGACGGCGGGCTGGTATGCAACGTGAAGCCTGTCCCGGCTGTGGCATAAAAAAACAGAAGCCGTCTCTCACGAGGCGGCTTCTCTGAGCTTATCCGTAGAAGCGGGCGCACAGCAGCGCCAGAATTACCCACAGTGCGATGGTTACGACCAGCAGAATTACAAGAACCAGCTCGATTTTTTTTGCGTGTTCCTTTACCCAGGGCCGGGTCTGCCTGATAATCAGCCCTATAATGGTCAGCGCCAGCAGCAGATTGAAAAGACTGGTGCAGCTTAGAACCAGATAATAGAGAAACACAGTGGATAATCGGTCATAGATGATGGTTCCCGTTATGGCGTTTGTAAATACCGCCATGAAAATTCCCTCCTTCCTTGCCGTAATTCATAAACCTGCGCAGGTAATATGTGATTTCACCTCTCACGACAGCCCGTCCGGATATACGATGGGGTAGGCGATGTCGATGACCTCCTGGGGCGTGTCCAGCAGATACTTCTTGGAGAAAAGGTGGCCCTTGGCCTTGACGGTGAGATTGAAGCCCGTTTCGCCGCCCCATTCCGTGTAGTCCGTGGGGAAGTAGCGGCAGGTGGCGTTGCCGCTGTCTGTTATGATCAGCAGATAGGCGCTTAGCAGCGAGTGTATTCCATCGCTTTCAAAATACAGCTCCAGCTCCACGCCCTTCTTTCCGCTGTAGAGCTTGCCGGTGTTCTCCCTGTCCGGGTATACAGACAGCTCGATGGAGCTGCTCTGCTGCACCATGGACGTGAACCAGCCATACTCCTCGGCCATGGCCTCCACTTCCCCTATGGTGGTCTCCGGCGTCAGTGTCAGAAACAGGGGGACGGTGGTGTTTTCCACCGTGATTACCATGGAGTTTTCGTCCATATACTCGACTTCCTTGGCCCCAATATAAACCAGACCCAGGATGGTTCCAATCACAACAAAGAAAATGCCCACATTGGTTCGTATGGCGAAAAAGGACGCAATCCGGCGGCCCTGAAATTTGGGGCTGGAGACGTACCAGGCGATGCCGAAAACAGCGGCAGCCAGGACAAATGGCCCCACGTTCCGAATGCCGGACAGAATGATGTCAGCGTTCATCCGCGCCCTCCTTTCACGCCAGCCCGTCCGGGTATACGATGGGGTAGGCGATGTCGATGACCTCCTGGGGCGTGTCCAGCAGATACTTCTTGGAGAAAAGGTGGCCCTTGGCCTTGACGGTGAGATTGAAGCCCGTTTCCCTTCCGTATTCCGTGACCTCTGTGGGGTAGTAATAGCAGGTGGCGGTGCCGTACTCCGTCTTTATCAGCAGGGTGGCGCTTTGCAGAACCTTGCTGTCCTCACCGAAGAAGGTAAGCTCCATGGTGACGCCGTAGACAGCCGATGAACTCAAATAGCTGCTCTCCTCCGGGTATATGTCCATCTCTGTCGTGTTGGAATCCAGGGCCTCCCAGGAAAAAGTATCCCAGCCGTATTCCTCCGCCATGGCCTCCGCCTCCTCTATGGTCAGGTCGGGGGTCAGCGCCAGAAACAGGTGGACGGGGGTGTTGGCGGCGGTAATGTCCATGGCGTTGTCCTCCTGGCTCTGAACCCCCTGGTTGACGCCCCAGACCACGCCCGCGACAATCAGCACCGCGACAAATATAATGCCAATATCCCAGTAAATGATGATGAACGGCTCGTGGTTCTTCCGTTTCTCCCGCCCCTTGGGGCTGGTGATGTAAAGAACTGTCCCCAGCAGCACCACGGCCAGCAGGATGTTAAAAACAATGGCAACGATTTTCACTACAGTCGTAAGCTCCATGTCTGCACCTCACATTTTGCGCTCTACAATCAGCATGGCGATGAAATAGACCGCCGCGCCGATAACAGCCGCTGCCATCAGCGACCAGGACGCCGGGCCGTTTCCCATGAGCATGGCCGCGCCGTACATCCCGATGCCCATAATTTTGATGGTAAGGCTGGCCGCTGTGGCCCGGATCTGGGTCTCCCGCTCGTCCAGGATGCCGTAGGTCTCTTCCCAGTCCGGCTGCTTCAGCCGCCGGTGATACAGCACCCCCGCCGCGCAGATGATGACGGAGCTTATCCGCTGGTAGGCGCCCCGACCCATTGCCAGGTCAACGATCAGCGCCACGATGGACACCGCGCACAGCGCCATCCAGAACCAGCCCCGATATTTATAGCCCTTGTTCATTCCTCTTCCTCCTCATAGAAAAATATGTCCTCGATTTGCCGGTCAAAGTACCGGGCCAGTTTAAAGGCCAGGACGATGGAGGGATTATACCGCCCCTTTTCCAGGGATATGATGGTCTGGCGGCTGACGCCCAGGGCCGCGGCCAGCTCCTCCTGCCTGATGCCCCGCTCCTTCCGGAGCTGTTCCAGGTTGTTTTTCACTCCGCGCCGCCGTCCGGCGCGGAGAGGCGTTCGTCTCCCGTCATTACGGCTTTCCCCCTTTCTATAAAAAAGTAAAGCTAGCTTGATATTATAGTATCATGCTCCATGATGAATGTCAAGCTAACTTTACAAAATTCTGATATTTTTTTAATTAATCCTTAACGGCCGGTGTCATAGGTGACATATTCGAGACACAGGCCCGTTGGGGGCATGGTCTTTCCGGCGGCGTCCCGGTTCAGGACGGCGAGAACCTCCTGCATGGATTCCGGCGAACGCTGGCCGAGGCCCACTTCTACCAGCGTGCCGGTCAGGATGCGCACCATCAGATTGAGAAATCCGTTTCCCACATAGGTGATGCGAAGCTCCTGACCTATCCGCTGTATGTCGATGGAATATACCGTGCGGACGGTGGATTTTTTAAAGCGGCGCAGGCCGCAGAAGGAGCGGAAATCGTGGGTTCCCGTCAGATACCCGGCGGCCCGCGTCATGGCCGCGTCGTCTAAGGGCTGGGGGATGCGCGTCACATACCGCCGCTCAAAAACGCAGGGGTCGGCGGAGTTCCATATCCTGTAAACATAGCACTTTGATTTTGCGTTCAGCCGTGCGTGAAAGCGCTCCGGCGCTTCAGAAACCTCCAGAATGCCGATGTCCTCCGGGAGATAGTGGTTGCAGTATTCCTTCAGCTCCTGGCAGGTCATAGCCGTGTCCAGCTTCACATTGGCGACCTGTCCTCTCGCGTGAACGCCCGCGTCGGTGCGGCCGGAGCCGTGCACCTCCGTCTCCTGTCCCGCCAGCCGGGAAAACAGGGTTTGCAGCTTTCCCTGGATGGTCTGGTCTGTATTTCCCTGGCTCTGCCAGCCCCGATAGCGCGTGCCGTCGTAGGCGATGGTCAGCTTATAGTTTTTCATCTGTCTGTGCTTCCTCCAGAAAAAAACGGCCAGCCGCAAAGGGTTGACCGTTTTTCGATGCGTTTTATACCGCCGCCTTCGCGTGCTTCGCGGCGCGGAACTGCTCTATCATCATGGGAACGACCTTGAACAGGTCGCCGGTGATGCCGTAATCGGCTACCTCGAAGATGGGGGCGGCCTCGTTTTTGTTCACGGCGATGATGCAGCCGGCGTCCTGCATTCCGGCCAGGTGCTGAATGGCCCCGGAGATGCCCAGCGCGATATACAGCTTGGGGTGGACGGTCTTTCCCGTCTGGCCAACCTGATGGTCGGAGGAGAGCCAGCCGGAATCGACGGCCACGCGGCTGCCACCCAGCACACCGCCCAGCACGTCCGCAAGCTCCTGCCCGAGGGCAAGGCCCTTTTGCACGTCGCTGCCGATGCCGCGGCCAACGGAGACCACAACGTCCGCGCCCAGCAAATCCACAAGCTCCCTCGCGGCCTTCACGGTCTCCAAAACCTGGGTGTGGATGTCCGCGTCTTTCAGGGAGAAGTCCGGGTGTATCACCTGGACGGCCTTGGCCCGCGCCTCGTCATAGGGAGCGCGCACCATGACGCCGGGCCGCACGGTGGCCATGGCCGGACGGAAGCGGGGGCAGACAATGGTGGCCATCAGATGTCCGCCGAAGGCGGGACGGGTCATTTTTAGGTCACTGGCGAAGCGCTTTGTAAGGGCTTCCGCCCCAATGCCCTTTTCGTCCAGGGTGGAATGTTCCCGAAGAAATTCCAGATAGGGGCCCATGTCCACGGCTCGCGGCGTGACGTCGGCGCACAGGCCGGGGTGCAGCCGCGCCGCGCCGCGGGGCGCCAGGTCGCGGCCCAGATTCGTGGCGCCGAAAAGGATGATTTCCGGCTTATAGGTCTGGGCCAGGTCGCAGATGAGCTTTGCGTGGGCGTCCGTGGTGTAATCCTTCAAAAGCGGGCTGTTGCAGATATATACCTTATCCGCACCGGAGCCGCCCAGATCGGGGGCTAGACCGTCCACGCCGTCCCCCAAAAGGACGCCGCACAGCTCTGTGCCCAGCTCATCCGCCAAGTGGCGGCCCTGGCTCAAAAGCTCCAGGTCGGTGCTCATCAGCGCGCCGCCGCGCTGCTCGCAGTATACCCAAACGCCGTGGAAGGCGGCGGTATCTGTATTATCCCAGTTTATCATGTTCATCTTGTCCGCCCTCCTTACAGAATATGCTTTGCCGTGAGACGGCTCACGAGGTCTTCCACTGTCTCCCGGTCGGCGCCGTCAAGCATGACGCCCTCACCCTTTTGCGGGGGTGTGAAGCTCTTGGCAATGTTGGTGGGGGAGCCTTTCAGGCCGATGGTGTCCGGCTCAATGAGTGGCTCGTCCTTCAAATCCTCATAGGTCAGGACGGTCAGGGGCTTGTCCCAGCAGTCCATGATGCCGGAAACGGACATATATCGAGGCTCGTTCAGCTCCTTCATGCAGGTGATGAGGCACGGGGTCTCCACCCGGATGGTCATGTAGCCGTCCTCCAGCATACGACGGACGGTGACGGCGGAGCCATGCACCTGGATGTCGGCGGCATAGGTCACCTGGGGAAGATTCAGCTTTTCCGCAATCTGGGGGCCGACCTGGGCGGTATCCCCATCAATGGCCTGCCGGCCGCAGATGACGATGTCTCCCGGCTCCAGGCCAATGTGATGCACCGCCGCCGCAACGATCTGGCTGGTGGCGAAGGTGTCCGAGCCGCCGAAGGCCCGGTCGGAGACGAGATACGCCTCGTCCGCGCCCATGGCCAGAAGCTCCCGCAGCATACTTTCCGCTGCGGCCGGCCCCATGGTCACAAGCACTACCTTGCAGCCGTATTGATCCTTGAGCTGGAGCGCGGCCTCTACGGCGCTTTTGTCGTCAGGGTTTGTGATAACGGGCATGGAGGCGCGGTTGAGCGTTCCGTCCGGGTTCACCGCGACCTTGCCGGAGGTGTCCGGCACCTGCTTTACGCATACGATTGTTTTCATGTGCTCCGCCTCCTCACTTCACGCCCAGGGCGCGCGCGATGACCATGCGCTGAGCCTCGCTGGTGCCTTCATAGATTTCCGTTATCTTCGCGTCCCGCATCATGCGCTCCACGGGGTAATCCCGCGTATAGCCATAGCCGCCGAACAGCTGGACGGCGCGGCGGGTCACGTCGCTGGCCGCCTCGGAGGCGAACAGCTTTGCCATAGCCGCCTGCTGGCTGTAGTCCTGGCCGCGATCCTTGGCGTCGGCGGCGGCATAGACGAGATACTGAGCCGCCTGCATTTTGGTGGCCATATCCGCGAGCTGGAACTGCGTCCACTGGAACTGGCTTATCCGCTTGCCGAACTGGATACGCTCCTTCGTATACTGGATGGCCTCGTTGATGGCGCCCTCGCCCAGACCAAGGGCCTGCGCCGCGACGCCGATGCGCCCGCCGTCCAGGGTGTGCAGGGCAATCTTGAAGCCCTGGCCCTCCCGGCCCAGAAGGTTCTCCTTCGGCACAATGCAGTCCTCCATCACAAGCTCCGCCGTGGAGGAGCCGCGAATGCCCATTTTCTTTTCCTCCCGGCCGACGGAGAAGCCGGGGAAGGATTTTTCCACAATGAAGGCGGAGATGCCCCGGCTGCCCTGGGACTTGTCCGTCATGGCCATGATGATATATACCTCTGCCGCGCCGCCATTTGTGCTGAATATCTTGGAGCCATTCAGCACATAATGGTCTCCCGTGAACACGGCGGTGGTCTGCTGGCCGGAGGCGTCCGTCCCGGCGCTTGG
>JAJBVW010000141.1 GCA_020866945.1 Oscillospiraceae bacterium | reverse complement strand
TTATGACACCATGCAGTACATCAAGTGCGACGTTTCCACCATCTGTGTGGGCATGGGGGCCAGCATGGGCGCGTTTTTGCTGTCCAGCGGCGCGAAGGGCAAGCGTATCGCCCTGCCTAACGCGGAGATTATGATTCATCAGCCCTCCGCCGGCACGCAGGGACAGATCACCGATATGGCCATCCATCTGCGCCGTCTGGAAACCATCAAGGAGCGGATGAATCATATTTTGGCGGAAAACACCAATCAGCCCTATGAGGTCATTGTGGAAGCCTGCGAGCGGGATAACTTCATGACGGCGGAGGAGGCCAAGGAATTTGGCCTTATCGACCAGGTTATTTATAAAAGATAAAGGGGAAAGAGCGAATGCCGAGAGACGGCGATAGAAAAACGATACGGTGCAGCTTTTGCGGCAAACCCCAGTCCCAGACAGGACGGCTGATTGCCGGAAACGACGCCTATATCTGCGACGAGTGCGTCCGTCTGTGTGTGGACATCATCGGCGATGACTTCGCCCTGAAAGAACAGCCGGAATACAGCCGGGACACTCAAATCGGCCAGCTGACGGCCGGAAATGTGCCCAAGCCCAAGGAGATAAAGGCCGCGCTGGACGAATATGTTATCGGCCAGGAGCGGGCGAAGGTGGCCCTGTCCGTGGCGGTATACAACCACTATAAGCGTATTCTTCACGGGGGAGAGACGAACGTTGACCTGCAAAAGTCCAACATTCTGCTGGTGGGGCCGACGGGCAGCGGCAAGACCCTTTTCGCGCAGACCATGGCGCGGATGCTGAACGTCCCGTTCGCGATTGCGGACGCCACTACGCTGACAGAGGCCGGCTACGTGGGCGAGGACGTGGAGAATATCCTGCTCCGGCTGCTCCAGGCGGCGGACTTCGACGTGGAGAGTGCCGAGCATGGCATCATCTATATCGACGAGATGGACAAAATCTCCCGCAAGAGCGAGAATACCTCCATCACCCGGGACGTGTCCGGCGAGGGCGTTCAGCAGGCGCTTTTGAAGATATTGGAGGGAACGGTGGCCGCCGTCCCGCCCCAGGGCGGGCGCAAGCACCCCCATCAGGAATTCATCCATGTGGACACCTCCAATATATTGTTCATCTGCGGCGGCGCGTTCGACGGTCTGGAAAAAATCATTGAAAACCGTCTTGACCGCAAGAGCATGGGCTTCGGCGGCGAGGTGGCCTCCAAAAAGGAGAAGGATATGGGGGAGATACTGTCCCATGTCCAGAGCCATGACTTGCTGAAATTTGGCATAATCCCGGAGCTTATTGGCCGTCTGCCGGTTATCACCACTCTGGAAAGCCTTGACAGGGAGAGCCTGATCCGCATTCTGACGGAGCCGAAAAACGCCCTGGTGAAGCAGTATCAAGCCATGCTGTCCTATGATGATGTGGCGCTGGAATTTGAGCCAAGCGCCCTGGCCGCCATTGCGGATAAAGCCATCGACATGGAGATTGGCGCCCGCGGTCTTCGGAGCATTGTGGAGGATATTATGACTGACGTCATGTATGAGATACCCTCTGACAAATCCATAGAAAAGGTCGTCATCACAGCCGACTGTGTTCAGAACGGTTCCCGCCCTGTGGTATACAGAAGGAAACGGCTCAGCCGGGACGCATCCTAAACAAACAGGGCCGCACATATGTGCGGCCCATGAGGTATATTATCATAAATTTATGGATACTGAAACAACAATCACTTCCCAACATATGTCCCTTCCCATGGTGCCTATGCGGGGCTTTTCCGTTTTCCCCGGTATGCGGGTAATATTTGATGTGGATAAGCCGAGCGCCTTGGCCGCCGTAGACGCGGCAATGGAAGCGGATCAGATGGTATTTCTGGTGTCGCAGCGGGATCCTGCTCAGCAGGAGCCGGATGGGATGGACAGCTTTTACCAGATAGGGACCATATGCCGCGTGCGGCAGGTTCTCCGCGTACCCGGCGAGGAGGATGGAAAGGCTCTGGCCGAAGGCGTTTCCCGGGGCTACCTTGTCCAGCTGACGGCCAAGACGCCCTATTTCCGCGCTGAGGTGGAGACGATGGAGAATGTGGAGTCTCCTCGTTCCGCTGTGAAGGGGGAGGCGCTTATGCGCCAGTGCTACGGCCTCGTGGAGAAATACGGCGAGACCTGCGGCCTTGATATGGCGGACATTCTGCGCGTCATATCGGAGAGCGACGACCCCGGCTATATCGCGGACTATGTGACCCAAAACATCTATATGCGCAGCGACCAGAAGCAGCTGGTGCTGGAGGAGCTGCGTCCTGTGCGGCGTATCGCCCTCGTGAACCGTATGCTTCGCTGGGAGCTGGACGTGTTGGACGCGGAGCTGGAGCTGAACGATGAGGCTGCCCACCGCATCCGCAAGGGACAGCGGGATATGTTCCTCCGCGAGCAGCTTCGCAGCATCCAGGCGGAGCTTGGCGAGGAGGAGTTCGGCGGTGGGGATGATATTGAGGAATACCGTCTGGCCGTCGCCAAGGGAGATCTGCCGGAAGCGGTGGCGAATAAGCTCAACAAGGAAATCAGCCGTCTCGCAAAGCAGCCCTACGGCAGCGCGGAATCCGCCGTCATCCGCAGCTATCTGGACACCTGCCTCGAAATGCCCTGGACAACGGAGACCGAGGAAAACCTGGACGCAAAGGCAGTGCGTCAGGCGCTGGACGCAGACCACTTCGGCCTGGAAAAAATCAAAGACCGCATTGTGGAATATCTGTCCGTCCGCGCTCTTTCGCCGGAGGCGAAAGGCTCCATTCTGTGCCTGCTCGGCCCTCCGGGGACGGGCAAGACCAGCATTGCCCTGAGCATCGCCAGAGCCATGAACCGAAAGCTCTGCCGTATCTCCCTGGGCGGCGTCCATGATGAGGCGGAGATACGGGGCCACCGCAAGACCTATGTGGGGGCCATGCCGGGCCGCATCATGGCCGGTATCCAGCAGGCGGGCAGCAAAAACCCTGTCATGGTGCTGGACGAGATAGATAAATTAGGCTCTGATTACCGGGGAGACCCATCGGCGGCGCTGCTGGAAGCGCTTGACCCGGAGCAGAACAGTCAGTTCCGGGATCATTTCCTGGAGCTGCCATTTGACCTGTCCCATGTGTTTTTCATCACCACGGCAAACTCTGCCGACACCATCCCGCCCGCTCTGCTGGACAGGATGGAGGTGCTGGAGCTTTCCAGCTATACGGACGAGGAAAAGCTTGCCATCGCCAAGCGTCATCTGCTGCCGAAGCAGCGAAAAAAGCACGGCCTGAACGGAAACCAGATACGCATCAGCGACGGGGCCATACGGGAGCTTATCGCGCTTTATACCCGTGAATCCGGCGTGCGCAGACTGGAGCAGCAGATTGCTGCCCTCTGCCGCAAGACGGCGGCGGGTATCGTGGCGGGAGAATTTAAATCCCGCTATATCCGGGCCGGCGGCCTGGAGGAGCTGCTCGGCCCTGCAAAGTATAAGGACACCAAATCCACTGCCACGGCGGAGGTGGGTCTTGTCCACGGCCTTGCCTGGACGAGCGTTGGCGGGGAAATGCTGGACGCCGAGGTGGGCGTCATGCCTGGCACCGGAAAGCTGGAGCTGACCGGCAATCTGGGCGACGTAATGAAGGAATCCGCCCGGGCCGCCATGACCTATATCCGCAGCCACGCGGAGGAGCTTGGCTTGGAGCCGGGCTTCTATGAGAAGAAGGATATACACATTCACTTCCCGGAGGGGGCCGTGCCCAAGGACGGGCCTTCCGCCGGCGTGACCATATGCACAGGGCTGGTCTCCGCCCTGATGGGCATCCCCGTCCGGCAGGACGTTGCCATGACCGGCGAGATAACCCTCCGCGGACGGGTGCTCCCCATCGGCGGCCTGCGGGAAAAGACCATGGCTGCCCTGCGGGCTGGCATCCACACGGTTATCATCCCGGCGGACAATGAGCCAGATTTGGCGGAGATCGACCAGACTGTCCGGGCGGCGCTGAATTTCATCACCGCGAGCCGGGTGGAGGCGGTGCTGGACGCCGCGCTGTGCCGGGAGGCGGACAATGCGGTTTGAGCCTGCGGAATTTGTAAAATCCGCCGGGGACAAAAAGGGGTTTATTCACGACGGGCGGCCCTGCGTGGTATTTTCGGGAAAATCCAACGTCGGGAAGTCCTCGGTGATAAACTGCCTTTTGAACCGGCGGAACCTGGCGCGGGTCGGCTCCGCGCCGGGAAAGACCACCAACGTGAACTATTTATTGGTGGCGAACGCCGTCTGGTTTGTTGACCTGCCCGGGTATGGCTATGCCAAGGTTCCCCAGGCGGAAAAGGAGCGCTGGGGCCGCCTTATGGAGGATTTTTTCTCCCAGCCGGAGAACATTACCATGGGGGTGCAGATTTTTGACGGCCGCCACACGCCCACGGCGCTGGACTGCATGATGAATGACCTCTTTGAAAGCTGCGGCTGCCCCCGGGTGGTGGTGGCGAACAAATGGGATAAGCTGAAAAAATCGGAGATGGAGCCGAATCTGGCCCTGATACGGGAGACCCTGGCGCTGGGGGAGGACATCATGCTGCTGCCCTTTTCCGCTGAAAAGCGCACGGGCCGACAGGAGCTTATGGGCGCTGTCTCCGCGCTTGTGTGACCTTCGCGCCGCTCTGGGAGGGAAGATATGAACGCTTTGACAACGATATGGAACGGCCTGGACTGGTCGGTGCTGACAGATATTCTCCTGTCGGTGATACCGGCGCTGGTGTGCATTACCCTGCATGAGC
This sequence comes from Oscillospiraceae bacterium, assembly GCA_020866945.1. Lineage (GTDB taxonomy): Bacteria > Bacillota > Clostridia > Oscillospirales > Oscillospiraceae > CAJOIG01. The sequence goes on along the minus strand of JAJBVW010000141.1, from coordinate 4,857 downwards.
TGAGCCACGGCTTTGTGGCCTATAAGCTGGGGGACAACACCGCCAAAAACGCCGGACGGCTGACCCTGAACCCCATCCGGCATATCGACGTGTGGGGGCTTGTGTGCATGGTGCTGTTCAAATTCGGCTGGGCGAAGCCCGTGCCGGTGAATATGCGAAACTTTGAAAACCCCAAGCGCGGTATGGCCCTGACCGCCCTGGCCGGGCCGGTGTGCAACTTCATCATTGCGATAGTATTCCTGTTTCTGTATGGCCTGCTGTGGCCCCTGTATCTGAGAGGAAACGCGGTCATGACCGCCATCGTGCAGATGGTTCTTACCACGGCCTACCTGTCCCTGGCCTTGGCTGTATTCAATCTCCTTCCCATCCCGCCCCTGGACGGGTCGAAGGTGCTGTACTCCTTTCTGAACGACAGTGCCTATGAAAAGCTGATGCGGTATGAAAAATACGGCATGATCATCATGGTGGTGCTGGTGGCCACCGGCGCGGTGTCCGGGGTGCTGTCCACGGTCACGGGCTGGGTGTACGACAAGCTGTTTATTATCGCGGAATTTGGTTATAATCTGGTGAGCCGCTGATATGGAGACTCCAACCTTTCATCTGGAGGGCATCATAAAATCAAAAGAGGAAATGCAGGACTTTGAAGGCCCGCTTACCCTGATTCTGATGCTCCTTTCCAAAAATAAAATAGAGATTCGGGACATAAAAATCGCGGACATCCTGGATCAATATCTGGACTGGCTGGCCCAGATGCAGCGCATGGATTTGGAGGTCGCCAGCGAGTTTGTTCAGATGGCCTCCCATCTTGTGTATATCAAGACCAAGACCCTGCTGGCCGGGACGGAGGAGGTCTCTGAGCTGGAGCTTCTTATTTCCAGTCTGGAACAGCTCCGCTGCCGGGACGCCTTCGCGGCGCTGAAGGAGGTTATCCCCGCCCTGTCAAAGCAGCTGGAGACGGGGGCGCTTTTGTTTTCCACGCCTCAGGAGCCAATGCCGAAATATGGGGCCTATGATTATTCCCACCGGCCCTGGGAGCTGATGGCGGGCCTGGCGGGAATGCTGCAAAAGGGCGTTCCTGTCCCGGAGGAGGAAAGCCGCGTGGCCGTCCCCCGGCCTATCCTATACAGCGTCCGGGACAAGGGCCGCCAGCTCATAGAGCTTCTGTCCGGGCGGAAAAATGCCTCCCTTCAGGAGCTTTACGCCATGGCGGCCAGCCGGTCGGAGCTTGTGGCGACCTTCATCTCCCTGCTGGAGATGTGCTCCATGGGAAGCGTGACCATCGACCGCATGGAGGAGGGAGAGGACTATCTTGTCACCTTCACCGGCGGCGATACCGAGGATATATTGGAGAGCATTGATTATGGATGAACAGCATCTGAAAAGCGCGATAGAGGCCATTTTGTTCGCCTCCGGCGACCCGGTGAGCGCGGCGCGCATTGCCCTGGTGCTGGACACGGACGAACAGGCCGTTCTGGATGCCGGCGCGGCGCTGGCCAGGGAATATGAGGAGCAGGAGCGCGGCGTGCGCCTCGTGCGGCTGAATGATTCCCTGCAGCTTCACAGCGCTCCGGAGTATGCGACGGAGATAACCCGCGCCCTGGAGCAGCGCCGCGCCCCGAAGCTTTCTCCCGCGTCCCTGGAGGTGCTGGCGATTGTGGCCTATTTCCAGCCTGTGACGCGGGCTTATATCGAGCAGATGCGCGGAGTGGACAGCTCGTATACCGTGGGTGTCTTGGCGGAGCGCGGCCTTATCGAAGCCTGCGGCCATTTGGAGGCGGTGGGTCGGCCAACGCTTTACCGCACTACAGATTTATTCCTGCGTACCATGGGCATCAGCCAGTTGGAGGAGCTGCCCGCGCTGCCAGATATGACCGGCAGTGATGCGGCGGCCCAGCTTCAGCAGAAGGTGGACGAGCTGAAGGCCGCAGAGGAGGCCGAAAAAGCCAGTGAGGAGGCCGAAACCGTTTGATCTGCTGGGCCGTTTCCGGCATCGTGATACCATCGCTCGTGCTTCTGGGGCTGCTTCCCGTGGGGATAGACGCCGCCTGGGAGGACGGGTCATTTTCACTGAAAATCAAGGCGGGGCCGGTTCCCTTCCGGGTTCTGCCGAAAAAGCCGACGGACGAGAACGAGAGGCATAAAACCCCGTTTCCCGGGGAAGATAAGAAGGAGCCTATACGACTCCCCCCGCTGCCGGTGCTGAAAGCGCTGGCCCTCCGGGGCTGCGACGCGCTGTGTCGTGCCGTTCGGCGGGTGCGGGTGGATACGCTGCGTATCCACTATACCGCCGCCGGGGCTGACCCATGCAGGGTGGCTCTGGCCTATGGCGCGGCGGGCATAGCCATGGAGAGTCTGCTGGCGCTTGCCGACGGGCGCATCGCCCATCCGGATTTGCGGGCTGAGGCAGACTTTGACGGCGGGAAGCAGATGTTTTCGGGAACCATTGTGGCAACGCTGCGGCTGTATCAGGCGGCGGCCATTGGCGGCCGCTTTGCTCTCGGCTTCTGGGGAGACTGGCGGGCTTACAGGAAAAAGAGGAAGGGAGCGGAGGACAGTGAATGAGCCTCTTTGCGAGCTGCTGGGAACCGCCATGGATAAGATTCATGGTATGGTCAACTCCAACCCACGCCTTGGCAGCCCTATTGTTACGGCGGACGGGACAACGCTGGTGCCGGTTTCCCGCGTCAGCTACGGCTTCGCATCCGGCGGCAATGATAAAACCGGGGCCAACGCCAAAACCGGCGTGTGGGGCGGCAGCGGCGCGGGGGAAAGGGTGGAGCCTGTGGGCTTTCTCCTTATCCGGGACGGCGGCGCCAGAATGGTGAGCATCCAGACGCCCGCTGTCACCACGGCGGACAGAATATTGGATCTGGTGCCGGAGCTGATGAGCAGAATCGAGGGGTATCTGGATAAATATCTCCCTCAAAAGAAGCAACATGGATGAACGCTGCCGGAACGGGAAAAAGGCGGCGCCCTGCGTGAAGCACGCGGCGGCGGTCATTCTGGCGGCCACGCTTTTGAGCGCCCTGGCAGCGCCGGGCCTGGCCATCAATGCGGCCCCGGATATATCGGCCCAGGCCGCCATACTGGTGGAGGCGGACACGGGGACGGTGCTGCTTGAGCAAAACGCGGACGAGCGGCGGCTGATTGCCAGCACGACGAAAATTATGACTGCCCTGGTGGTTCTGGAGCAGTGGGACGATTTGGACGCCGTTATAACAGTCGAGCCGTCCTGGACGGCGGTGGAAGGCTCCTCCATGTATTTGACGGCGGGGCAGGAGCTGACCGTTCGGGAGCTGCTGTATGGTCTGCTGCTGGCCTCCGGAAACGACGCGGCTACGGCCCTGGCCTGCGTGACTGCCGGGTCGGAGGCGGCCTTTGCCGACCTGATGAACGAAAAGGCGGCGGCCCTTGGCTGTGAGAACACCCATTATACTAATCCTCACGGGCTGGATGACGAGGAGCATTACTCCACCGCGAGGGATTTGGCGGCCGTCATGGCCGCCGCCATTGAAAACGAGACATTCTGTGAGATAACCGGCACGACAAGCGTAACCATCGGGTCGAATACTATCACGAACCATAACCGGCTTCTGTCCTCGTGCGAAGGGGTATTTGGCGGCAAAACCGGCTATACCACCGCAGCGGGCAGGACGCTCGTCACCTGCTGCGAGCGGGGCAATATGACGCTTATATGCGTGACGCTGACCGACCCGAACGACTGGGCCGACCACACCGCCCTGTATAACTGGGCCTACGGCGCTTATACAAACAGCGACGTGCTGTCGGCGGCGGCCTGGACTGTGCCGGTTGTCGGAGGCGAGGCGGAGGAGGTCTCCGTCGCCACCGCTGCGCCGCTGCACGTCCTGCGGACGACGGAGCAGGAGGTGACAGTGCAATACACCCTGCCGGCCTTCGTCTATGCCGCGGTGGAGGCAGGTCAAAACGCGGGTCAGGCCGTTGCCTATGTGGACGGGCAGAAGATGGGCGCGGTGGAGCTTATCTACACCGAGGACATTGCCAGAACTGAGGAGCAGTCCCTGACGCTGCGGGACAAAATCAAAAGCTTTTTCGGCTGGATGGAGGGGAATATCTACAAGCTGTCATGAGAGAACGACTGCAAAAGCTAATATCCGCCGGGGGCCTTGCGTCCCGCCGGGCGGCAGAGGATATGATACGGGAGGGCCGCGTCACGGTAAACGGCGAGACCGCCTCCCTTGGTATGTCCGCAGACCCGGAGGCGGACACGATTCTGGTGGACGGCAAGCCCCTGCGCCTGCCGTCCCGGCGAACCTACATAGTGCTCAATAAGCCCCGGGGGTATGTGACTACCCTGCGGGACGACCGGGGCCGTCCCACGGTGGCGGAGCTGGTGACAGGCGCAGGCGGGCGGCTGTATCCCGTGGGACGGGTGGATATGGATTCCGAGGGGCTTCTCATCCTGACTGACGACGGGGAGGCGGCCAACGCCCTGATGCACCCATCTCATCAGGTGGATAAGCTGTATACTGTCTTTGTCCAGGGAAAGGATGTTCCCGGCTCTGTCGCGAAGCTCCGGACTATGAATATGCTGGACGGGGAGCCAATCAGTCCCGCCCGCGTTACCATGATCGAGCGGAAGGGCGACGGGGCGGAAATACAGATTACCATCCATGAGGGGAAAAACCGCCAGATACGCCGGATGTGCAAGGCCGTCGGCCTCCATGTCAGCCGCCTTATCCGCGTCGCGGAGGGGCCGGTGCTGCTTGGAGAGCTGCCGCCTGGAAAGTGGCGGCGCATGACGGCGGATGAAATTTCGTTCTTAAGAAATTGCAATAAACAGGGATAATTTCCAAGAAAATTTATGAGATTTGAAAG
>JAJBVW010000007.1:1753-9752 GCA_020866945.1 Oscillospiraceae bacterium | reverse complement strand
GAAGCCTGCCGGTTGGAACACGCGATCAGTGACAATAGCTTTGAAAAATTGCTGCGGCTTTACAGTCAATGGACAGCAGATGAAAGTGAGGTGATGGAGGGATGACGGAAACAATCGCAGAAATCGAGGGGATGTCCTGCGGAGTGTTTGTTCTTACACGCCGTCGATGAGGGCGGCGATCAGGTCGAGGAGGGCGTCCCAGTTGGTTTCCAGGCGCTGTATATATTCCGTAAGGCTGCCGTGGCTTTCGATGACTGTGGGGGAGCTGCCGGTGAAAAAGCCGACGGCAATGCCCAGCACGCCAAGCATCAGGCAGGCCAGCGCTATCGAGCTGACCACTCGCCATGCCTTATGCATCCACCGTCACCTTCCTTCCCAAAAGCAGACCGCCCAGGGCGTCCACGCCCCGGATATAGAGCTTGATAATCTGTACGTCCGCCCAGATGCCGGCAAACAGCAGCAGCACCGCGACTGCCAGCACGATGAACGAGAGGCCAAACATCAGGATGGCGTCCGCCATATAGCTCACACACCACAGCCCGCCGACAAACACCAGCCACGCGCCCACAGCCGCCGCCGCGCCCGGGCACAGGCACACGACCGCCAGCGCCACGCACAGCGCCGCCAGCGGCAGGCCCACGCATATCATCAGCACCGCGAACAGCACGGCCCCGAGGCCGACGGGCATGATGCGCTCATAGACCACCTTGGTCTGACGCACCGGCTCCGGCTCCCTTGGCGGGCGGATGGGGGCGGGGCTTATCTCCCGCTTCTCCTGATCCGTAGCAGTCTCCGGCTCGGGATCCGCTCCCGGCTCTTCGGGGGCGGTTTTTACCTCTCCGGGCAGATCCAGCTCAAGGTCGGGCAGCTCAAACTCGGGCAGCTCATCCCATGGCTCCGCCGTCCCCTCCTGGGTGGCGGTCTCCTCCGCTGCCTCCGGTTCCGGCTCCTCCTGGGACGGCAGCTCGGGCAAAACGCCCATGACCGCGCCCGGCTCATAGCCCCGGCTGAGGCCGATGGCCGCCTTGGTCGGCGAGCCTATCCGTCCGACAAGCTCCTCCTCCCCGTCCGGGCCAGCCGCGTCGAACAGCTCCCCGTACCGCTGGACGGCAAGCTCCCTGTCCTCGTCGGTCATAAAGACCAGCAGGCGCTGAAGCTCCGCAAGATAACGCTGTTTATTCAAACGAACACCTCCGGCGTTCAAAAGTCATGGCCACACGGCCATCGTATGTTTCATTCCATGTCTTATCATATCAATAAAAATTCCCGTGGTCAACCCCCGGTTCTTGACATCTTCGGTCAATCTATATAAAATAAGATGCGTATGACAGCCAAAATCGCCCGCTTGGGGCGGATAGATAAAGGAGCTTGAGGACTATGGCAAAGGAAAAAAAGGTAGAGCAGATTGCCTCCATGGAGGATAATTTCGCCCAGTGGTACACGGATGTATGCACCAAGGCGGAGCTGGTGGACTATTCCGGCATCAAGGGCCTGTTTGTCCTGCGTCCCTATGGATATGCCATTTGGGAGAATATTATGCAGTATCTCGACAAGCGTTTCAAGGAGACCGGGCATGAAAACGTCTCCATGCCGATGCTCATTCCGGAAAGCCTGCTGCAAAAGGAGAAAGACCATGTGGAGGGCTTCGCTCCGGAGTGCGCGTGGGTAACGGTCGGCGGCTCGGAGGAGCTGCCGGAGTGGCTTTGCGTCCGGCCCACGAGCGAGACGCTCTTTTGCGAGCATTGGAGCCATGTGCTCCACTCCTGGCGCGACCTTCCGATGAAATATAACCAGTGGTGCAGCGTGCTGCGGTGGGAAAAGACCACCCGCCCCTTCCTGCGCGGCCGTGAATTTCTCTGGCAGGAGGGACACACCCTCCACGCCACGGAGGAGGAGGCCCGCGAGGAAACCCTGCAAATGCTGGAAATCTACGCCGACTGCTGCGAAAACCTGCTGGCCATGCCGGTCATTCGCGGCAACAAGACGGAGAAGGAGCGCTTCGCCGGAGCTGTGAACACCTACACCATCGAGTGCATGATGCACGACCACAAGGCCCTCCAGTCCGGCACCAGCCACTATTTTGGGGACGGCTTCGCCCGCGCGTTCGGCATCACCTTCCAGGACAAAAACAACCAGTCCGCCTATCCCCACCAGACGAGCTGGGGTCTCTCCACCCGCACCATCGGGGGCCTGATTATGACCCACGGGGACGACAACGGCCTGGTGTTGCCCCCCCGCGTGGCCCCTTTGCAGGCGGTGGTGCTGCCCATCGCCGCCCACAAGCCCGGCGTCACAGAGGCGGCGGAGGCGCTGGTGGAGCGGCTGCAAAAGGCCGGCATCCGCGCCAAGGGCGATTTCTCCGACAACAGCCCCGGCTGGAAGTTCGCGCAGTATGAGATGAAGGGCGTTCCCCTGCGGATTGAGATTGGCCCCAAGGATTTGGAGAAGGGCCAGTTCGTCGCCGCCCGCCGGGACACGGGAGAGAAGACCTTCCTGCCCCTGGAGAGCCTGGAGACCGCCGTCCCCGCCCTGCTCGATGAGATTCATGAATCCATGTTCCAAAAGGCCAAGGAAAATCTTGACAGCCACACCTATCCCGCCGCCACGCTGGACGAGGTGCGGGAGAAGGCCCAGGACGGCTTTGTGAAAACCATGTGGTGCGGCGACCGCGCCTGCGAGGAGAAGATGAAGGCCGAGGCCGGCGTTTCCAGCCGCTGCATCCCCTTCCAGCAGGAAAACCTGGGCGACACCTGCCCCTGCTGCGGCAAGCCCGCAAAGACCATGGTCATCTGGGGCATCGCGTACTGAGCGCCTGAATTATATTTCCACCACGTCCCCGGTGCGGATGCGCTGCACTGCTTCGGGGGCGGTTTCTTTTAAAATTGCAAAGGCGGGGCCGCCGGTGCAGTGGCCGGTCAGTATTTTCTGCACGCCAAGCTCTTCGGTGAGGCGGCGGGCCAGGGCGCGGACAGCCTCCGGCTCCGGGCCGAGGGTGGTGACGCCGCCCGGCCCCATAAGGTGCAGGCCGCCTATGAGGGCATATACCCGCTGGCCGGGGAAGCGGGCCAGAATATCGCGGACAATGTTGTCCCCGCCCGCGTGGCAGCAGCTGTTCATGACCACGAGGCCCCGCGCCGTTTCCGCGACGAGGGACTGCTCATGCGGGACGCTGTCGGGAATCAGCCAGAGGCCGGGGAGAAACTGCCGCGCCTCGTCGGACAGCTCGAACCGCCCGGCATATTTGCCGTGCAGCGCCTCATTCAGCCCGATATAGCGCCCGTCATGGCCAATCTGCGGCGACATCACCTCCGGGCGGGCATAGATGCGTATGGCCGGGTTTTGTTCCAGCAGCGCGGGCAGGCCGTCGGCGTGGTCATAGTGTCCGTGGGAGAGCGCGGCGGCGTCCAGCGCCTTCAAATCGCAGCCCAGCCGAGCCGCGTTTTCCGCGAACCGCCCGGATTGTCCCCCGTCGAGCAGCACCGTGCCGCTCTTATGCCGGATATACAGGCTCAGCCCATGCTCCGCATACAGGCCCTCCGGCCCGTCGTTTTCCATCAAAACCGTGATGCGCATTGTGTTGTGTCCTTTCCGATAATTCAAAAGGGGGAAGTATCAGGCGATACTTCCCCCATGGTTATACTTGCATCAATACTGGGCCGCGAACTCCTCATAGGTCATGGGGTTGCCGGTTTCCAGCATATCGCCCCAGAGCATTTCCGCGGGGAAGGTGTAGTAGTCGCCGGCCTCGATAAGGGGCATGAACTCATTTTCCACAACGTCTTCGGTCATGGTCTCGTTCACGGCGTCCTCCGCCAGCAGCCACTCGTGGAGATATTCCACATAGGCCTCCTCCACGCTGAGCGTATCGGAAGCGGCCTCGGCGGTTGCGCCGGTCTCGGCGTCAGCGGGAGAGACAACAATCTCGCCCTCGTAGGTTCCGGCGGCAAGCTCGGTCTCCACCCCGTCCACGGTCATGGTGCCGCTGACCACAGAAGCCTCGTCAATGACCAGCTTGGTCAGATAGCTCGTCTCGGTCACATTCCAGACAGAGCCGGTCAGGGTCAGCTCCAGGCCATGCTCCCCGTCAGTGTAGAAGCCCAGCTCCGTGGAGGCGGCGTACTGGAACTCGTTCTCCCCGCCGGAGATGGTGGTCAGGATGTTGCTGTCCCAGGTATCCTGGCCCAGGGAGACAGCGCCGGTAATCTCAGAGTCGGTGACATAGACCTCGAGGCTCCGGGAGGGCCGCTCCTTGGTGACCTCGCTGCCCATCATGGTGGTGGTGACGGAAAGCACGTCCGCGCAGGTGTTCAGGAAATCGCCCTCCAGCACGGAGTCGGTCACGTTCACGACCACAGCATGCTGCTCATCGTCGGAGCCGGAGCCGGCGTCCGCGTTGTGCTGCACCTTCACGATGGCGGTGATATTGGTCTGGTTATACAGCGCCCGGTCGTAGGTCTCATAGTCGAAAATCTCGTCGTCCACGTCCACGCCGTAGCTGGCCGCCAGCTCCGCGTCAAATTCCGCCGTGCCGTCAAAGGCCACAGTGGAGTTTTCAATGTTCACGGTCATCATGGAGTCCTTGATGAGGAACGCCACGCCGTTTACATGGAACTCGGAATTGATGGCGTTGATGGTGCCGCCGCCGCCGGAATGAACCATGACGGCGTTGGCCCCGGCGTTCACATAGGTGCCGTCAAAGGTGGCCTCGCCGGTGCCGGTCATGATAACGGCGGTGTCCACCACGTCCAGGGCGCTGTCATAGAAGCGGTCAAGAGCGCCGCCGTCGGCATAGGCCCCGTAGCCGGAATACAGTGTGGCTACATAGGTGTTATAGGTGGTCAGCTCCACATGGCCGCCGTCCACATTGGTGCCGGCGTCATAGGACGAGCCGATGGAGTCGGTGGACAGCGCGCCCCAGTCATAGGCCACGACAACGGAATTCGTCCAGGTGGTCGCGGTGCCGCCTAGGGCGTTGGTGGCCCGGCAGTCGCCGATAAGCCCCAGCATCCAGGGAACCTCCATGTTGTTCAGGTCGCTGGTGCCCTCCGGCAGCTCGCCGGAATAGGTGTAGACCTGCACGTTATCCAGATTCACCACGTTGTCCCCGCCGGTGAATACCGCCGTGCGGGTGGCCCCGTAGGTGCGGATGGTCACGTCGGAGATGTTCGCCGTCAGGTCGGATCCGACGACATAGAGGCCGGCGCCCACGCCGCCCATATCGTTCTCGCCCCAGCCGGTGAGGTTGATCTCGTAGCCGGACAGGTCAATTTCGGAGCCGTCGTCCCCGGTAATCATAATGCCGTTGAAGTTGGCGCCCTCAGAGGTGATGGTGTTGTCCACCACGGCGGCATCCACGGAGAGGGAATCGACCTTCTCTCCGTTATAATAATAGAGGGCTGCCCGCTGCTCATAGGTGTAGGTGGAACCCATGTTGGGGCCGCTGAGATACGCCTCGTCCGTCAGGGTGAGGACGATATTGCCGGTGTAGCTCTCGCCGGAGACGATGTCCGTCTGCACGCCGTCGATGGTCATGGTGACAAGCTCGCCGTTGGGGCCGCGCAGCTCCTCATTCTCGCCCACGGTCAGCTCCTCCAGCTCGCAGCTCTCCTCGATAACCACGATGTCCTTCGGCTCCTCGGTGGCCTCGTCAGAGGCGTCGCTGCTCAAGTCCACGCCGGCCTCGATAAGCTCTGTCCCCAGGCCGCCGCCCAGATCCTCCGTCGCCTCCTCCGAGGCAAACGCGCCCACAGCGCCAAGGGAGAGGGCCATGGCCAGCACCAGGGCCAGCGACAGGACTTTCTTGAACTTCATACTCGTTCCTCCGTTTCTTTATAAAGATTGTTTATCTATGATACCATATGGTTATGAGAATGTCAAAAGCAAAACGCCCGCCCTTGTGCGGAATCCACGAAAAAATGGCTGTTCCGGCCATCAATTTTGGCGGGAGCATAAGCGCTCTGCGGTTGACTTCATCCCTTTAGCGTGATAGTATGATAGCGAGATGATTTGACATCCAGGAGGTATTTGTACTATGTCTCTGCCACAGACCCAGGAGACAGACCAGCTTTTCCGCTCCATCCTCGCCCTGCAAAGCGTGGAGGAGTGCTATCAATATTTTGAGGACTTATGCACCGTGCGGGAGATTCAGTCCATCTCCCAGCGGCTTGCCGTGGCCGAAATGCTGGCCGGGGGCCGCTCCTATCAGCAGACCATCCAGGAGACGGGCGCAAGCTCCGCCACCATCAGCCGGGTGAAGCGCTGCCTGGAATACGGCGCGGGCGGCTATCAGCTCGTGCTGGAACGCCTGACCGCAGGGAAGGAGGACAGCCAATGACGACGACCACAAGGCCGGAGGATCGGCTCTCCGCCGCGCTTTGCGCGCTTTACCAGCGCTATGGCTACCGGCAGTACCGCATGAGCAAGTTTGAGGAATACGACCTCTACGCCCAGAACAGGAATTTTCTGGAAAGCGAGCAAATCCTCACCTTCAGCGACACCAACGGACGCCTGATGGCGCTCAAGCCGGACATCACCCTCTCCATCATCAAAAACAGCCGGGAGAGCCAGGGGCCGCAGAAGGTGTTTTACCGCGAGAGCGTCTACCGCGTGCCGCGAAACGGCATGGGCTTCCAGGAAATCATGCAGACGGGGCTTGAGTGCATCGGCGCGGTGGACGATTACGCCATGGCCGAGGTGCTGATGCTGGCGGCGCGGAGCCTGGAGGCCGTCAGCCCGAGTTATGTGCTCGACCTGTCGCACATGGGCATTTTGCGGGGGCTTCTCGCCTCGCTGGACATTCCGCAGGAGGGGCGGGCAGCGCTGCTGGCCGCCATGGGAGAGAAAAATCTCCCCGCACTGGAGGATACCGGCGCGGCGCTTGGTCTTTCCCGCGATACGCAGCGGCTGCTGCGCAAGCTCACCTGTCGCGCGGGCCCCATCGGGCAGTGGCTGCCGAAGCTCATGGCCCTGCCGCTGCCCCCCGCGAGCCGCCAGGCGGCGAAGGAGCTGGAGGCGCTCGGGAAAATCCTCGCCGGGTTCGGAACGTATCACATAAACCTCGACCTCTCCGTGGTAAACGACATGGACTACTATAACGGTCTGACGTTCCGGGGGTTCGTGGACGGGGTCTCCGTCGGCGTGCTCTCCGGCGGGCGGTATGACAGCCTTCTGCACCGCATGGGAAAGCCCGGCGGGGCGATTGGCTTTGCCGTATACCTAAACGAGCTGGAGAGGCTTCTGACAAGCCCCGCGCCCTACGACGTGGACACCCTTCTCGTCTATGCGCCGGAGGACGACCCCGCCGCCGTGGCGGCCATGGCAAAGGCGCTGGAGGCCGATGGCGAGACCTTCCGCGTGCAGCCGGCGGGAGAATGTGGCCTCACCTATAAGCGGCGCATAGGCCCGGACGGCAGGGAGGTATAATAATCATGGGACAGATGCTGAACATTGCCCTGCCAAAGGGACGGCTGGGCGAGAAGGTATATGATATATTTCAGGCCGCGGGGTACGACTGCCCCGCCCTGCTGGAGCCGAACCGGCGGCTTATCTTTGAAAACGAAAGGGCCGGGGTGCGCTACTTCTGGGCAAAGCCCACGGACGTTCCCATCTACGTCGAGCGCGGCGCGGCGGACATCGGCGTGGCCGGAAAGGACATCCTGCTGGAATACGCCCCCGACGTATACGAGCTGCTCGACCTGCACATGGGCCGGTGCCGGATGTGCGTCGCCGGCCCGGCGGATTTCCGGGACGATTACGCCCGCACGCTGCGGGTGGCGACGAAATTCCCCAACATCGCCCGCCGCCATTACAGCGCCCAGAGCCGCCAGATTGACATTATTAAATTAAACGGCTCCATAGAGCTGGCCCCCATCGTAGGTCTCTCGGACGTTATCGTGGACATTGTGAAGACGGGCAAGACGCTGGAGGAAAACGGCCTTCTGCCCCTGGAGACCATCGCCCCCATCAGCGCCCGGCTTATCGCAACCAAGGCGCGGTATAA
>JAJBVW010000007.1:0-1716 GCA_020866945.1 Oscillospiraceae bacterium | reverse complement strand
CCGAGATAAACTCCCTATGCACAAGGGTCGCCGCCCTGGTGCGGGACAGGGAGGAGACGACATGAAAATATACCGCTATGGGGAGATCCCCCTTTCTACGCTTCTTATTCGCACGATTGAGACCTCCGGTGTCAGCGACACGGTGCGGGAAATCATCGACGACGTGGCCAACCGGGGGGACGAGGCGCTCCTTGACTACGCCCGCCGGTTCGACGGCGCGGCACTGGAAAGCCTGGAGGTATCCCAGGAAGAAATCGACCGGGCCTATGAAAGCACCGACCCCGCCTTTATCAAAACCCTGGAGACCGCCGCCGCCAACATCCGCGCCTTCCACGAAAGGCAGATGGAGCAGGGCTTTCGCATGGCAGGGCCGGACGGGTCTTTTATGGGCGTAAAGATAACGCCCATTGAAAAGGTCGGTCTGTGCGTTCCCGGACGCACCGCCGCCTATCCCTCCACCGTGCTGATGACCGCCATCCCCGCGAAAATCGCGGGGTGCCGCGAGCTTGTTATGGTCTCGCCCCCGGGGGCGGACGGACGCCAGCCGGACGCGATCCTCGCCGCCGCGAAAATCGCCGGGGTTGACCGCATTTTCCGCACCGGCGGGGCGCAGGGCGTCGCGGCGCTGGCCTATGGCACGCAGTCCGTTCCGAAGGTGGACAAGCTTGTCGGCCCCGGCAGCGCCTTCGTGGCGGAGGCAAAGCGCCAGGTGTTCGGCCTCGTGGACATCGACATGATTGCCGGGCCGAGCGAGATTCTGGTCGTAGCGGACGAGACCTGCGACCCCGCGTATATCGCCGCCGACCTTCTCAGCCAGGCGGAGCATGACGTGCTGGCCTCCGCCGTGCTGATAACGGACAGCATGGCGCTGGCGGAGGCCGTGGAAAAGGAGCTTTCCCGCCAGCTTGCCCTCCTGCCAAGGAAGGATATTGCGGGGGAGTCTCTGGATAAAAATGGAAAAATTATCGTAACGGACGACCTGCCCTCCGCCGTGGAGGCGGCCAACGCCCTGGCCCCGGAGCATTTGGAGCTTTGCATGGACGACCCTCTCCCCTATCTCGCCCTCGTGCGAAACGCCGGGAGCGTGTTTCTGGGCAAAAGCTGCCCGGAGGCGCTGGGAGATTATCTCGCCGGGCCGAACCACACCCTGCCCACCTGCGGCGCGGCAAGGTTTTCAAGCCCGCTCGGCGTCGCGGATTTCATAAAACGCACGCAGTACACCTATTACACCCGCGAGGCGCTGGCCCGGGTGAAGGACGACATCGCCCGCTTCGCCAGAAAAGAAGGACTCGAAGCCCACGCCCGCTCTGCCCTGATTCGATTTGAGGAGGTCTGACCCATGAGCCGGTTTTTTAGTGAAAAATACGCCTCCCTGCAGGCCTATACGCCGGGGGAGCAGCCCCGGGACGCGCAGTATGTGAAGCTGAACACCAACGAGTCCCCCTTCCCGCCCGCGCCCGCCGTGGTTTCCGCCGCCGCGCGGGAGGCGGAGCGGTTGAATCTCTACTGCGACCCGGCCTGCACGGAGCTTTGCAGGGCCGCCGCGCGGCTTTACGGTCTCGCGCCGGAGAACGTCCTGCCGGTGAACGGCTCGGATGAGATTTTATACTTCTCCTTCATGGCCTTCGGGGACGAGCGCCATCCCTTCGCGTTCCCGGATGTGACCTATGGCTTCTATCCCGTCTACGCGAACGTGAATCATGTTCCGGCCCACAT
>JAJBVW010000203.1 GCA_020866945.1 Oscillospiraceae bacterium | reverse complement strand
CCGCAGCGGCCAGCTATACCCTGACGGTGAATGCGGTGACAGCCCCCACGGAAACGGGGGAGCAGATTCTGGTGGCCTCCCTGGCCGAGGTTCCGGAGGGTCTGCAAAGCCTTTACAGCACCGTAGAGGAGCTGCAAGCTGACCTGTTTGCCCGCGTTTCCATCACCAGCTCGGCCTACACGGAGGACAATGTGGCCTATTATGATGTGAAGCTCCAGCTCTGGAACGGGGCGACCGGCCAGTGGGAGGACGCGACGGAGGAGGATTTCCCGGCGGAGGGCATCACCGTGACGCTTCCATATCCCGATGGAACGGACAGCAGCTATGACTTTGTTGTGGTGCATATGTTCACGGAGACTTCGTCCCGGCTGGGCATCACGGCGGGCGAGACGGAGACCCCCGCCGTGACAAAGACCGACGATGGCCTGACCGTGACCCTCAAGGGCCTGTCCCCGGTAGCTGTCGCCTGGAAGGAGGCGGACAGCACCGCCACAGTCACAATCACACCCGCGGCCACGACCACCGCCCCCAGCACCGGCGACGCGGGCACCCCGCTCCTGTGGCTGGCCCTCCTGACCCTCTGCGGCGCAGGACTGGTTCTGATGGTGAGCCGACAAAAGAAAGTAAAGTAACAGGATATAGGCAGACAGCAAAGCTCCCAATGTGACCAAGCAATCACATTGGGAGCTTGATTTATTTTAATGACGTCTTAAAAGGGCGGAAGCCTCGCAGAGTTCGCGCCCGCAGGCGCGAATAAAGTTAAATCATTTTTTGCCGCGGCGTGTACGTGGCAAAAAATTCTTCTCGGCCTGGGAGTGTGCGAGCGTAGCGAGTGCGCGGGTCAGGCCGTAGCCCCCCTCATCTGCGATGGCAATCGCAGATGATTCAGCTCACTATCCGGCGGGCGCTGTAGTAGTGGGAGTTGTAGTAGGTCGCGGAAAGGCTGGAAATGATTACCTTGCCGGAGCCAGAGGAGGCATGGATGAACTGGCCGTCCCCGATGTAGATGCCCACGTGGCCGATGCCGGTCATGGCGCTGTTATAGAACACGATGATGTCGCCGGGCTGCAGGTTGTCCCGGGAGACGTATGTGCCGTCGGAATTTTGAGAGCTGGCGGTGCGGGTGATGGAATAGCCGCACTGCTTATAGACGTAATATACAAGCCCGGAGCAGTCGAAGCCGGAGGGGGAGGTGCCGCCATATACATAGCTGACGCCCAGGTATTTCTTGGCCTCGGCGACAATGGCTTCTCCCGCGCTGGTGGAGCTGGAGCTGCTGGACGAGCTGGAGTTAGTGCTGCTGGTGTCAGTGGTGACATAGCTGCTGTATATATAGCCGGTGGAGCCGTTATAGCTGACGCGATACCAGCTGCCGGAATAGCCGGTGATGGTGACGCTTGTCCCGGCGGACAGCACCTGCAAGCTTGCGTAGGAGGCGGAGGGGCCGGTGCGCATATGCACGGCGGTCGTCACCGCGGCGGCGGTGTCGTCCATCTCTGTGACGGTGAAGCTGCTTGTGCTCGTGCTGGACGAGCTGGAGCTTGTGCTGGTGCTTGTGCTGCCGCTGTCCAGGGTCAGGTACCGGCTGTATACATAGCCGGTAACGCCGTTATAGCTGACCTCGTACCAGTCGCCGGAGGTGCCGGTGACGGTCATGGTGGTGCCGCTGCTGTACGTCCCCAGAATGGAATAGGAAGTGGAGGGGCCGGAGCGCATCCGCACGTAGCTGGCGTTGATGGTGCCGGTGCCCGTGGTGGCCACCGCAAGGGGGGACGCCTCCGTGGTCGAGTTGGAAGTGGTCGTGGAGCTGCTGACATAGGAAATGTTCATGTAGGCGCTGTGGACATAGCCCGTTGAGCCGTTATAGCTGACCTGGTACCATTCGCCGGAGACGCCGGTGACGGTCATGGTCTCGCCCGAATACACCGTGGCCAGAATGCTGTCCGAGGTGGAGGGGCCGGAGCGCACGCGCACGGCGCTGCCGCTGATGGTGCCGGTGCCGAAGGCGGATTCCGCGCTGGTGGAGAAGGTAAGATAATCAGCGCTCATATATCCCGACTTGCCCTGGTACCAGACCTGATACCAGCCGTCGGAGGAGCCTGTTACCAGCACCACCGTGCCTTTGGAAATGCAGGTCACAATGGAGCTGGAGGTGGACGCCTCGCTGCGCATATTCAGCGCGGAGGCTGTCACCGTAGCCGCGCCCTCGCTGTCCGCACGGGCTGTTATGCCCACGGAGAGGGCCAGGCAGATAAAGACCGCCAGGGTGACGAACAGCTTTTGCAGGGTATCTCTGTTCAGATGCTTCATGATTACCTGGTGGACAAGGCCCGATCCAGCCAAACGGACGCTACGTCCATGGCAGCATACAGGCTATCCTTCTCACTTTTTTTGACGACCCGGTCGCGGCTTTTCAGGTCGGGGTCTGTCAGCTGAAGCTGCACGGAGACCTTGGTGGCTACGTCCATATCCTTGATTTTCTTGGTGTCAAGTATCTGGAGCATAATGATATACTTGTCAGCCATGCTGCCGAAATAAATAAGGTTGTCCTTCCTGCGAAGGGGATGGCCCTTATATTGCAGCGCAGCCGTTTTTAGTTCTGGCATGATGTGTTACCTCCTGAATCTTTTGTAACTGGATTGTAACATATTGTATCCAGTATGTCAATAGCTGGAAGCAGGAAATAAAAGGAAAGCGCCCGCGCATTTCTCCCATTTTTCAGCAAAAAGGAGAAAAAACGCGGGCGCTGAGTCCTTGATTCAGAATTGTTACTGATTGTAACCTTGAGTCGCTTGGGATATCCCCCCCCCTCCCCGCACACACCGCCCCCCCCCCCCCGCGCCGCCCCCCCCCGCCCGCGCCGCCCCCCCGCCCCCCGCACACCAGGCGCGGGGGCTATCCCACCGCCTCGGGCGGGGCGTCCGTGCCGCCGGTGTCCTTCGGGGTGTCCGTTGCGGCGGCTGTGGGTTCTGCCGGCGCTTCTGTTGCCACGACAGCTGTTGGCTCTACCGGGGTCTCGGTCGCGACGACGGCTGTGGGTTCCACCGGGGTGGCGGTGGCTGTGTCAGTGCCGGAAGCGTCGTCGGTGGCGATGGCGGACGGCGGGCTGGCTTCGGGCGTCTCCGTCACCTCCGGGGTCTCCGAAGGCTCCGGGGTTTCCGTAGCGGTGGCGGCGAACAGATTCGTGGTGCTGGTGGAGTCGCTCGGCTCCGGGAAGCTCTTATATTCGTAACCTTGGAGCACCTGACTCATGACGCTCTTGAATATCTGCGCGGCGGGGTTGCCGGTAAAGTACATCTGCTCCGGGGTGTCGTAGCCGGTCCAGACGGCGGCCACGTAGTAGGAGGTGATGCCCACGAAATAACGGTCGTAGTCGTCGGAGGTGGTGCCGGTCTTGCCGCCTACGGCGGTGGTGCTGAAATAGGCGTCCGTGCCTGTGCCTTCGGAAACGGCGTCCTGAAGCATCAGGGCCATGTTCCGGGCGGTGTCCACCTTCAGGGAGTTGATGGTCTCCGTGTCGTTTTGCAGGACGATTTCACCGTCGGCATCGGTCACCATATAATAGCTGCGGCCATAGACCATGACGCCGTCGTTCACGAAGGCGGTGTACGCCTGGGCCATTTCCAGCACGGTGACGCCATAGGAGAACTGGCCCAGGGCCAGGGGCGCGTAGGCGTAGTCCGTGACGGTCTGGCCGGTGGCCTCGTCGTAGTAGTCCCGGACGAGGCTTGTAAAGCCGAAGTGCTCCGTCAGATAGCTCCACGAGGCGTCCAGCCCTAGCTTATCCAACAGCTGCGCGGCCACAGTGTTCCTGGAAAGTATCAGCGCCTGGCGGATGGTGATAAGGCCGCTGTAGGAGTTGCCGGAGTTGGAGGGATACCAGGTCGTGCCGCTGAGGGTGATGTTGGGGGAGTCGTTTATATAGTCGTCTGGCGTGACAAGGCCCAGGTCGATGGCCGGGGAATACACGCTCAGAGGCTTGATGGAGGAGCCGGGCGGCCGCGTGGACTGCGTGGCTCTGTTCAGGGACAGGGTGTATTGCTTCTCGCCCGTGCCGCCGGATATGGCCACGATGTCTCCGTTAGAGGGGTCGATGATGACGATGGCGGACTGGAGCTGCTGGCTCGAGCTGCGGTAGCTGGAGGGCAGGTTGGAGAGGTTTTCGTACATATTATCCACGATGTCCTGGATGCGGGTGTCGATGCAGGCGTAGATGTTGTAACCGCCGTTATACAGCAGACGGGTGGCCACGTCCTCAGAGACGCCCTTTTCTTCCATCAAATCCGCGATGACCTCCCGGATGACCGTGTCCTCATAGTAGGACGTGACCTCCGAGGTGCGGGTGTAGCTCTCACCCTGCTGGAATACCAGCTCCTGGTTCATGGCTTCGATGTATTCCTCATAGGTGATATAACCCTGATCATACATCTCCCACAGGATTGTCTCCTGACGGGTCTTGTTTGCCTCTCTCGTGTTATCGCTGATATAGGGGTCATACATGGAGGGGTTGTTGGTGATGCCGATAAGGCTTGCGCACTCCGCCAGGGACAGCTCGGACACGTCCTTGCCGAAATACATCTGGGCCGCCGTGCCTACGCCGTAGCAGCCTTCGCCCAGGTATATCTCGTTGAGGTACCAGGTCATGATTTCTTCCTTGGTGTAGTTCTTTTCAAATTCCAGGGCGCTGAATATTTCCAGCAGCTTTCGCTGAACGGTGACGTCGTCATATTCCGTCAGGTTTTTGATGAGCTGCTGGGTGATGGTGGAGCCGCCGAAGTTGTTTTTCATTCCCACGAACATATTGACGAACGCGCCCACGGTTCGGTACCAGTCCACGCCCTTGTGGGTATAGAACCGGGAGTCCTCGATAGCTACCGCGGCATATTCCAGATAGATGGGGATTTCCTCATAATCCACCCAGACGCGGTTTTCGCTGGCGTAGAGGGTGGTCAGCTCCTTCAATTCGCCGTCGCTGTCCGTATACCAGATGATGCTGGACTGGGCCATGGAGACTTCTTCCAGCGTCACACTTACAACGTCTCCTGACAGGCAGGTCTTCACATAAAAAGCGAAGATGCATATTAGCAGCACCGCCGTGGTTATCACCACCAGCAGCACTGTCAGTATTACGCGCAGACTCAGATGCAGCACCAGCCCCACGCCTGCGGCGGCGGTGTCTGTTACTGTCTCCACGGCGCGGCGGCGCTTTCGGGCCTTGCGGGTGTTCCTTCTGGCCTGCCAGTCTTTTAGTTTTTCCTGTAATTTATTCAAAGGCTCATTCCTCCGGGTATGGCGCATAGATGCGGATGCTCCTGGACTTTCTGAAAAAGCGGAACGGTTTGGCGTCCATGGTTATGATAACCAGCTTTTTCCTGTCATAGCACGGCGCTGCCTGGCGCAGAATGCCGGCCGGATTACATATTATAGCACATTTCCGCCGGGTTGCATATAGCTCTTTTCCAAAATTAACATTTTCCGATGGCGCATGATTTCCCCGGCGGGAGGACATACTGCCTCCAGGGAGGAAGGATATGAGAGTGCGGATAAAGATTATATTATGTGTGCTGCTGGCGCTGTTTGCCATTGCAAGTCTGGGAGCGGTATTGGCGGGACTGGGGCTGCTGCCGGAGGAGGATGTGTCCGCCTCGGCGGAGCAGGGCTATCTGTTGCGGGAATGGGACGGCTGTGTGGGTGTGTTCTGCCCGCCGGACGCGCAATCGCCCGTCATGGTCACAGACATCCAGGTGCGGGGACTGCCCATCAGCGACAGGATCTCCCTGGCCAGCGGTATCGCCGCGGAGGACTACGGCGGCGTCATCCGCCTGCTGGAGGATTTTGGCTCGTAAAAAATTAGCGAAAGATTCCGTATCTTGCCTCTTGCAATATTTCGCCGCAGGCGTTACAATATAGGCAATCAAACGGTGCGCGGCACAGGAGGTGGCATATGGACGACGAGTTCGGCGCCAGCTATATCACCATCGAGGACGATGAGGGCAACGAGTTTGAGCTGGAGCATCTGGGTACTCTGGAATTTGAGGGGGAGGAATACATGGTGTTCCTGCCTGCCGATATGGACGAGGACGACCCGGATTTCGGCTTCATCATCCTTCAGGTAGTGGAGGAGGACGGCGAGGAGCAGTTTGCCTCCGTGGACGATGAGGAAAAGCTTCAGCGGATATATGAGTATTATATGGAGACGGTGTTTTCCGATGAGGAAGAGGAGACACCGGCAGATTAAGAAAAAAACCTGCCCTGTTCGAGGTTTCAAAGGCTCGGTTGGACCCACAATTATCAAACGGGATGCCATATACGGATGCGGAGCGCAGGCCTCCTGGCTTCGGCCGGACGTTGGAAGCACAGAAACATCCATGAGGCGACCCACCTGCAAGCTGTGCAGGTTGTATATCGGGTCTCCACGGCAGGGCGGGCATTATTTATTAGAGCGGAAAAGGCTTTGGCCTCTCCCGCTCTGTTATTATATATATCCGGTCTGGGGCGTAAGTTTTTCTTTTGCGAGCGGTTACAATTTGTTTACAAATTATTACGGGTTTATTCATGAAATCAGGGCAGAGGTGTTGTATTATATACTTGCGAGGGACGAAAGGTGCTGAAAAGCACCGGCAGGACACGCGAAACGGGTTTGTGACAATGCCAATGTCACAGAGTTTGCTACTTTTCATTTTTTCACTCCTCTCTTCTTTGTTTGCAAGGACGGGCGTCTTCGGACGTCCGTTCTTGTTTTTCAGACTTGATTATATTGCGCATAATATTGCGCATAGAAAAAAGCCGGACGCCACCTTTCCGTGGAGTCCAGCTTTCTGCTTTCAAATAATATGTTATTCTATCTGACTTTTATCCACCAGCTCGATTTCCAGCTCGAAGGTCTCCCCGTCGCGATAGACGGTCAGGGTGATGGTGTCGCCCACCTCGTAGCACTCCTTTCTGAGGTTCACGTCGGCAACAGAGGTGACGGCATCACCGTTTACAGCGGTGATAACGTCCCCCACCTGGAGGCCCTTTTCCAGCGCATCGGAGCCTTCACTGACCTCAGAGACGTATATCCCCTCCGGCAGACCGTACAGCGCCATGGCCTCCGCGCTGACAGAACCGGCCACGATGCCGATGGTCGGCTCACCCAGAACCGTGCCGTATTCAAGCAGCTGGTCGGCTACCTCCTTCACGACTGAGGACGGGATGGCAAAGCCGATGCCCTCCACCGTGGCGTAATAGGTGGACATGATTTTCATGTTGGTGATGCCGATGACCTGGCCATAGGCGTTGATAAGCGGGCCGCCGGAGTTTCCTTCGTTCAGGGCGGCGTTCGTTTGCAGAAGGGTCATGGTATGGCCGTTATAGGTGATGTTGCGGTTGATGGCGGAGATGATGCCGTTCGTCATAGTGCCGGAATAGGTCTCCCCCAGGGGGTTTCCGATGGCGATGGCCTGATCCCCCACCCGGAGGTCATCAGAATCGCCGAACTCGGCATAGGGGAAATTTTCTCCCTCGATATACAAAACGGCAATGTCGCTTGCGTCGTCCGAGCCGACAAGATAGGCGTCATATTCCGTTCCGTCAGAGAATTTCACTACCGCCGCATCGCAGCCCTCCAGGACGTGAGTGTTGGTGATAATATATCCGTCGGAGGTGAACACCACCCCGGTGCCGTAGCTGTATTCATACCCCTCGATATAGGCGGTGATGCCTACCACCGCGGGGCTGACCTTGTCGTAAATATCCTGCAGAGACAGCTCATCTCCCTCAGCTTTGGCCAGGGTCAGGGTGACGCCGCTGCCCGTCTCCGCCGCCGGGATGGTGATTTCGCTGGAGGTGGAGTAATAGGCCTCGAAATATTCCTGATAGCTGTCGTACAGGCTGCCGCTGTCCGAGCTGGAGCTGGAATCATCGGTGCTGTCGTCTCCGTTGGGAATGACGATGACCGGGTTCGACGCGGCGCTTTCTGTCGTCTGGCTCGAAAGGCTGTTCAGCTGGACGGTGATCTGCCACAGGGCCACGGCCAGAGCCGCGCACAGCAGCAACGCACAAACGGAGAGCGAAATAATTTTCGTTCTCCGGCGTCTTTTGGCTGTATGCCCCTCAAAACCGGCGGAGCGGGGGGGAGGTTGGTGTGTGGAACAACCCGCTTCCGCCGGCTGGGGTATGACCACATGGGACGGATCTTTATACCAGTTTGCCTGCTCCGGGGATGTGTTGTACCAATCCGCCGGACGGCGTGTGCTGTGCTCAGGCATTGAGAGTCCTCCTTAGGGCCGGATTCAGTATACTACACACCGGCCGAAAAAATATGAATTGTATATTAACAAAGTGTAAAATATAGGCGATTTATATAAATAAAATGTTAGAATATTTTGGATTTATTCCGCCAGGGCCAGCGTGAAGGTAAAGGCGGTGACGCCGTTTTCGCTGGTGACGAAAATGTCTTGGTCGTGGGCGGCCAATATTTGCCGCACCATATAAAGGCCCAGGCCCACTCCGTCCTTATCCATGCTGCGGGAGTGATCGGCCTTGTGGAAACGGTCAAAAATCAGGGGCAGCTCCTCCGGCGGAATGGTGGCTCCGGTGTCCTGCACCCGGGTATACGCCTTGCCCTCCTCTTTCCAGATGCTGATGACAAGGTCGGTGCCCTCCCCGGCGAATTTTATGGCGTTGTCGATAAGATTATACACCACGCGGGTCAGCGCGTCCAGATCTCCCGTCACTGGCAGCACGCCCTCCGGCACGTTCATTTCCACGTTCATGCCCTTGCGGTCTACCCGTTCCTCGAAATTCAGGATGGTCTGTACTACCATTTCCGAAAGGTCGAATTTCTGCATATGCACCTGGCTTCCGTCCTGGAGCCGGGACATATCCAGCATACTGCGCACCAGGCGGCTGAGCCGCTTGGTTTCCGAGGAGATGGTTTGGAGGTATTTTTTCTCCTCCGACTGGGGGATGGTGCCGTCCAGCAGCCCGTCCGCGAAGCCGGCGATAGAGGTCATGGGCGTGCGCAGCTCGTGAGAGACGTTCGCCACAAATTCCTGTCGTTGGGACTCGTTTCGTTCCAGGCTCTCCACCATCGCGTTGAACGCCTCCGTCAGGGTGCCAATCTCGTCGTCCCGCTGATAAGGTGTGACGCGCGCGGAATAATCTCCTCTTGCGAAGCGGTGGGCTGCCTCGGACATCTCCAGCAGGGGGCGGGCCAGCCGCCGCGCGTTTGCGTATTCAAAGCAAACCGCTACCACAAGCACCGCCACGGCCACCACGATGAACATGATAAAAACGCCGCTCCATGTGCTGAAAAAGCTGCCGCTGGGATAGCTGACGAACACATAGCCCGCAATGGCCCCGCTGGACGACTCGATGCTCTCCGCTACTACATAGTGTACTCCGTCATAGATACCGCTCAGGTCGGTCAGCGCCATATAGACGCCCTCCTCCTGAATGCTGTCCAGGATGCTTTCACTGACCTGGCAGCCCACATAGGGAGACACCCGGCTCTCGTCGGAGCTTGTTATCACGTTTCCCTCCTCGTCGCAGAGGAGGATGTGATTTCCCGTACACTCAGCGATCATGGTAAGATTCATGCGCAGCATCAGACTGTCCAGGTCGCCTTCCAGGCCCATAGCCTCGGAAAAGCGCTTCACCTCGTCAACATTTGTATAGAGAGACTCCGCCTTCTCCCGCATCAGGGCGGTTCTGCCGACGAAAAAAAACAAGAAGACGAACAAGACAAAGCACACCATCAGCAAAAAGGCCGTGATGAGGAAGTTTCTGAAAAAGAAGCTCTTTCTCACCTCATACCGCTC
>JAJBVW010000026.1 GCA_020866945.1 Oscillospiraceae bacterium | reverse complement strand
TTTTGGCTCCAATATGAAATTTTCTCTTGGCCCCCAGAGGATAGCACAAAAAAACTGGTTCGTCAAGGATAATCTGCGCCCGGAAAGCTGCCGCGCGGACAAGGCCAAATAATGATGGCAATGGATGGGAAACTATGCTATAATAGCTTTCGCCGGAGGCCGGAAAGAAATTTATCCGTACAACGAACAGGAGGACGCCGATGCTGAGATTTTATTTTGCGCTTTGGGCCGCGAAGCTGGTTGCATGGTTCTTTAAGCTGAGAGGGGACGAGAGGGACGACTGGCCGGGGCTTTTGGCGATAAAGCTGTGTCCTGACTTTTTGGCGAGGATTGGCAAGCCGCCGCTTGTCATCACCGTTACCGGGACGAACGGCAAGGGCACCACCGCCGCGCTTATCAGCAACAAGCTGACCGCCGAGGGCCGAAAGGTCTCCTTTAACGACTGGGGCGCGAACATTTATGCGGGCTTTGCCATCAATCTCATGCGGTGCGTGAACATATTCAACCGGCCTGTGTACGACGTTTCCATCCTGGAGGCGGACGAGCGGACGCTGGACATTTCCATGGGCCAGATAAAGCCAGATTATATCCTTGTGACAAACCTCTCCAAGGACAGCCTCCGAAGAAACGGTCATCCCGAATTTATTTTCGATATTATAGACAGGACGTTCTCCCTCCTGGGGGACAGGCCGACCGCCCTCCTAAACGCGAACGACACCATCAGCTCCCAGCTGGCGAAAAATTCCCGGCGTGTGTTTTTCGGCATTGCTGACATCCACGCGAATCCCCGCGAAAACATCGTGAAGGATATTGCGGTCTGCCCGTACTGCGGCGGGACAATCGGCTATCACTACCGGCTGTACCGGCATTTCGGAGACTTTTACTGCCCCTCCTGCGATTTCAAAACGCCTGAGGCAAAATATTACGCCGTCTCCGCCGATGTGGAGAAACGGACGATGACGGTGCTTGAGGACGGGCAGGAGCAGGCTTATCCGCTGATCTCCGGCGCGGTATACAACATCAGCAACGTCCTGGCCTGCGTGGCCGTGCTGCGAGAGCTGAACATCGGCCGGGAGGAGATTTCCCGCTTTTTGGAGACGCAGCAGGTGACGCAGTTTCGGGAGACCTGCAAGGAATATGACGGCGTGAAATATTATACCTATGGCACCAAGAGCCAGAATGTGAGCGCCGCGTCCACAGTGTTTGAGTATATGGCAAAGGAGCCGTCCGTAAAGGATGTTGTGCTGCTGCTGGACGAATTGCAGGACAGGCACCACCCGACAGAAACGCTGACCTGGCTTTATGAGACGGATTATGAGTTTCTCAACGCCCCTCAAATCAAGAAAATCATCGTCGGAGGACATATGTACCTCAACCACAAGCTCCGGCTGCTTCTGGCCGGGATTCCCGAGGAAAAAATCGTCTGCGTGGAGGATGAGGCGGAAATCCCGAACTATGTGGACAGCGAGGGCATTGAAACGGTCTATGTTCTTTTTGAGATAGACTTCCTGACAAAGGCGAGAAATATGCGGGACGCCATTATGGAGAAACAAAGGGAGCGGAAGGAATCATGAAAAAGGTCGAATTGCTTTTCCCTGAGCTGTGCAACATATACGGCGAGAGCTACAGCGTGACCTATCTGAAGCGGTGCAGTCCGGAGAATATCCAGGTCATCGAAACAAACCACAAGGACACGCCGGCCTTTGTGTCCGGGGATGTGGATATGGTCTATCTCGGTTGCCTGACAGAGCGAAAGCAGGAGATTGTCCTCTCCATCCTGAAAAACTATAAGGCGCGCATCCAGGAGCTTATCGAAAAGGGCGTCATCTTCCTTATCACGGGAAACGCGGTGGAGCTGTTTGGCCGGGAGATACGAGACGGGGAGAAAACCATAGAGGGGCTGGGCCTGTTCGATTTTTACGCCGTGCGCTATATGAACAGAGACCGGCATAACTCCCAGTTTATCGGGAAATACGGCGATTTGACCCTCCTGGGCCACAGAAGCCAGTTTTCCTTTTCCTATGGATCGTTTGAAAACAACTTTATCGACATCGAAAAAGGGATAGGCATGAACCCCGACACGAACAGGGAGGGCATCTGCGTCAACAAATTCTTTGGCACCTATTCGCTGGGGCCGTTCCTGATTTTAAATCCGCATTTCACAAAGCTGCTGCTGGAAAAGCTGGGCCTGGAGCCTCGTCTCTGCTTTGAAAAGGAGATTCTGGAGGCCTATGATTACCGGCTGGCGGAGCTGACAAGAACCATCCAGCCCAGTAAAAAAAGAAGGTAAACACGCATGACAAACCCGACCTTTCTGTTAAAGCGGATGAAAAGCACCAATTACCGGGGCTTTATCGACTCCGCGAAGAGAATCAGCAAAATAAACCACAGGCCCTGGCCCGTCAATCTGGCGGACTGCCTGCTGTGCACCGCCAAATACGGCTCCGGCCATGTGGACTATGAGACCTTTGAAATGTATAACATGACGGCGGCGGAGCGTGCAAACGTCCTGACCATCGGCAAAAACAGCGAGCTTGTCAAGCGTCTCAACGACCCGACCAAGACATTTTATTTTGACGACAAGGCGGCGTTTGACGAACGCTTCAACCAATACCTCAAGCGCGACTGGTTCTGCCTAAAGGATCACAGCTATGAGGAGTTCGCCCAGTTTTTGCAGGGCCGGGAAAAGATTATCGCAAAGCCCCTGGATCAGAGCTGCGGCCGGGGCGTGGACGTCTATTATATGGCGGAGCAGGAGCCGAAGGCGCTGTATGACCGGCTGATGGCGGAAAAGGCGTATCTTATCGAGGAGGTAGTGACCCAGTGCGACGCTATGGCCGCGCTGTGCCCATCCTCTGTCAACACCGTCCGGCTCGTTACTATCCTCAACGGAGATGATGTCAGCATCGTGGCCGGCTTTGTGAGAATGGGCCGGGGCGATTCCGTGGTGGATAACTTCAACCACGGCGGCTTGTCCGCGATTGCGGACACCAGCCGGGGCGTTCTGGTCACGGAGGGCTTTGACAAATATCGGAACTCCTTCTCGAACCATCCCGACACAGGGACGGCCATCAAGGGCTTCCGCATCCCCATGTGGGAGGAGTCAAAGGCTCTGGTGACGGAGGCGGCCAGGGTAGTGCCGGAGGTTCGCTATGTGGGCTGGGACGTCGCCATAAGCAGGGACAGCGGCCCGCTGCTCATAGAGGGGAACAACTTCCCCGGGCAGGATGCCGGTCAATACCCCAAGCTGAATCTGGGAACCTACAGCGTCATGCTGTCCGCAATTCAATAAACGCGCGGAGAGGGCTGTATCAGAACGAGGCGTTTTGATATGGCCCCTCCTTTTGCGCGGCTGCGAGGATGGAGATTTTTCGGGCATATAGAAGGGAGCGTTTTTATGCGGGCTGCGGTGCTGGCTTATGGATACAATGGAGGAAAGGACTGGACGGCGCTCAAAACGGCGTGCGCCCGGCTGGGGCTTCGGCTGCGGCGGGTGCGGCAGGAGGAGCTGGGGCAGCCGGTGGGAGCGTTTTTTGGGCTTTCGGCCTATCGGGAGGAGCCGGAGCCGCAGGATCCCCTTCTCGGCAGGATGCTCGTCATGGGCGGCCTGACCGGGCCGCAGATGGACGCCTTCCTGTCCGCGCTGAAAACCGCCCGCGCGGGCGAGAGTCTGAAAGCAGTCCTTACAGAGCATAACGCCGCCTGGGACGGGAACACCCTCTATCACGCCCTGGCCCAGGAGCGGCAGGAAATGGAAGCAAAAAGCGCGCCGTGACCGGGCGCGCTTTTTACGTTTATCGGGCTTGCAGAAAGGATGCTTTCCACTGTGTCCACATCCGCTCCTCCCGGACCTGGGAGGTCAGGCGGGCGATGGCGGCGGAGGCGCGGGGGCCGTCCTCCGCCGATTCCCCGGCGAGCCGGGTCAGGGCGGGAAGACTGTCGGTTCCCAGAGATTCCAGATATTCCACGTCCACCGCCTCCAGTTGGCCGGCGAGATAGGCGTTTACGTTATATCTGGCGGTGAGACCGGCGGGGTTTGCCAGACACAGCAGACACCAGCTTATCAGGGCGATGGTTCCCACCGTTTTGAAAAAGGGGAACCCGGGCCTTGCGAGCTTATACCCGGCGGCCAGCAGGCCAATCAGGGTGACAGCCATGACAAACAGGGTGGTCAGCCGGAGGACGGACAGGCCATAGGCCAGAATGTAAAGCTGCATCCGCCGGGCGGCGGAGAGAAGAATGACGGCGGTGCAGGCCAGCAGCAGGGCGAGAGCGGCCCGCAGCACCTGTCCGCCCCGGACTTCAAAGCAGCGTCTGTCCGTTCCCGCCAGGCACAGGGTCAGGTTGATGGCCGCCACCGCCGCCAGCTGGAAGAAGCCGGAGCGGGCATAGGCCGCCCAGCCCCCAGCCATGACCGCCGCCTCCCGGCCCCCGAACAGGAATTGTATTTGTATGGCACAGAACAGAATATACACTATATCCAGCAGTACCGCCCCTGTCAGCAGAGAGGGAACCAGTCTGGTTCTGTCCAGCTCCCGGACGGGAGCGGCTGCTGAAGCGTCTGCGGGCCTTTGGAGAAAGTACAGACCGGAGGCGATAAACAGGGCCAAAATTGCGATGCGGAGGACTTTCATGGCCAGCGGCTCGGCGCTCCATTCCAGATGAATGTCCACAAGGCTTTCAAAGACCGGGTCGGCGGAGGACAGGAGCCATATGACCAGACCTACTACCGGCAGGGCTATCACCACCGCCAGCACACCCCGCCCGATTCGGCCCCAGCGGGCCTTTCCCACCTGCCGAAGCAGCCGAAAGGGGGCGTTTATCTCCGAGCAAAGGGCCAGGAGGGTCAGGCGTATGGTATCGAACACCGCCATGAGCCGCCCCGGCCCATATCTGCACTGGCCGGAGAGGGCGAAGGTGGCCATGGCCGCTGTCGCCAAAATCACGAAGCAGTTGAACAGGGCCAGGCTGGGCAGGCTGTACAGGGCGGCGCACAGGGCCAGTATCAGGCTGGCCCCTGTCAGCAGTACCGCCCCCGGCGACCAGCAGACCCGGCGGCCCAGCATCAGCAGCACGGCGGCGAAGTGGGCCGCCACCCGGACGAAAATCCCCCGCCCCGGCCCGTATATCCCCCAGTTGGCCGGGGCGAAGCCGGCCCAAAACAGCCAGGCCAGCCCCAGAGCGCACAGCGGCGCAGCCAGTGCCCGCCAGCCAACGGGGTCATCCCGGGGGATGGGGGCGGCGGATTCATTCATGCTCGTCCTCCTCCCGGTATTCCAGAATATCTCCCGGCTGGCAGCCCAGGGCCTTGCAGATGGCGTCCAGGGTGGTGAAGCGCACCGCCTTGGCCTTGCCGGTTTTTAATACGGATAGGTTCGCCATGGTCAGGCCCACGGCCTCCGAGAGCTGAGTCAGGCTCATGTGCCGCTTTGCCAGCATTACGTCTAAATTTACGACAATCATGATTTGCACCTCATATGGTCAGGTCGTTTTCGTCCTGGATGGCGGCGGCCTTGCGTGTCAGATGACTCAGTGCAGCGGCGGCCACGGCGATGGCGGCCCCCATGCCGATGACAGCCAGCAGCAGGAGAAACAGCCCCGGCGGCATGGCTCCCAGGCACAGAAGAAACACCAGCCCCGCAAGGCAGGCGACAGTGTCCCCCAGGGCCAGACGGCTGATGATTTTCAGCCGCCGGGCATTTTCGGCGCAGAAGCTGTTGTCCCTGCCAATTTCGCCGAAAATTTTCCAGGCGTGCCACAGGGCCATCACCACCGGCACCATGGCGGCCCAGAAGCAGATAAGTCCCGGCCATTGCAGCCAGGCCAGGGTCGGTTCCATCCAGGCCGCCTCCTCCGCCATCAGGGGCGCCACAAAAAAGGCCAGCACCCCGCAGCCGCACCATCCGAGTACTGTCAGCGCCCGCAGACAGCGGGCCAGCTTGCTTTGCTTTGTCATATGAATCACCTCATGGTTGAGTTTTTGTTCCGGAACACCTGCAGGATAGCATAGATATTATCGAAAGTCAAGAAATATTTATCGAAAAACAATAAATACATTCTGCGGCCCTCCACATATATTCGACAATCTCTGCATAGAATAGTCTGACTATATCGCGGGAGGGGATAGACTATGCTGTGCCGGTTTTCAGAATTTCGATATAAAGAGGTGATAAACGTCCGCACGGGCACCCGGCTGGGGTATGTGTGCGACGCGGAGTTTGACGCCCCAGAGGGGCGCATTACGGCCCTGATCGTGCCGGGGAAGGCCCGGTATTTCGGCCTAGTGGGATGGGAGGACGACTATGTGCTGCCCTGGGAGTGCATCAGCCGTATCGGGGACGACATCATCCTGGTGGAGTCCGACCACGCCATCCGACGCGGCAAGCGGCCAAAAAAGCCCTGGTTTCAGTGAGCAGAGGGAAAAAACGCCTGAAAGCATTGAAAAATCTATAAAAAAGGCTTGCAAAGCCGGGGCCTGTCTGGTATAATACCATGGCTTGCCAATTACGCACGAACGCCGACGCGCGGCCCGGTTCCGTTTGGATGGCCGTAAGGATGAAGCGTTCGGAGGGTAAAACTGAATAAAAAAAGGAGGATACAACGTAATGGCAGTAGTTTCTATGAAGCAGCTCCTGGAGGCTGGCGTGCATTTCGGGCATCAGACCCGCCGCTGGAACCCCAAGATGGCCGAGTACATCTATATGGAGCGCAACGGCATTTATATCATCGACCTGCAAAAGACGGTCAAAAAGCTGGAGGAGGCCTATGACTTCGTCCGCTCCCTGGCGGAAAGCGGCCAGACCATCCTGTTTGTCGGCACCAAAAAGCAGGCGCACGACGCGGTGAAGGAAGAGGCGTCCCGCGTGGGGATGTACTATGTGAACGCCCGCTGGCTCGGCGGTATGCTCACAAACTTCAAGACCATGCGCACCCGCGTTGACCGCATGAATCAGCTCCAGCGTATGTCGGAGGACGGCACCTTCGATATGCTGCCCAAGAAGGAAGTCATGAAGCTGATGAGCGAGCAGGCAAAGCTGGAGAAATATCTCGGCGGCGTGAAGGACATGAAGCGTCTGCCCGGCGCGCTGTTCGTCATCGACCCCCGCAAGGAGCATAACGCCATCGCGGAGGCCCGCAAGCTGCACATCCCCATCGTGGCGATTGTGGACACCAACTGCGACCCGGATGAGGTGGACTATGTGATTCCCGGCAACGATGACGCCATCCGCGCCATCCGTCTGATTTCCGCTACCATCGCAAATGCCGTCCAGGAGGGCCGTCAGGGCGAGGACGCCGCGATGGAGGCCGCGACTGAGGAAGCACCTGCGAAGGAGGAAGAATAATAATGGCTGCTGTTACTGCTGCAATGGTCAATGAGCTGCGCCAGAGCACCGGCGCAGGTCTGATGGACTGCAAAAAGGCCCTGGTCGCCTGCGAGGGCGATATGGACAAGGCTGTAGATTATCTCCGTGAAAAGGGCCTGGCCAGCGCTGGCAAAAAGGCCAGCCGCGTCGCCGCCGAGGGCATGGCTTATGCCGCCGTGGTGGACGGCGTGGGCGTGGCCGTGGAGGTCAACTGCGAGAGCGACTTCGTCGCCGGAAACGACCTCTTCAAGAGCTTCGTGACCGACCTTGCCACCGTGATTGCCAAGGAAAACCCCGCCAATCTGGACGCCCTGATGGCCGCTACCTGGGTGGACGGCAAGACCACCGTGGCCGATGCGAAAAACGAGCTGTTCCTCTCCGTGCGGGAGAATATGCAGATTCGCCGCTTCGAGCGCGTGGCTGAGGGCGTGAACGTGCCCTATGTCCACATGAACGGCAAGATCGGCGTTCTGGTCACGCTGGACACCACCAGCACTGACCCCGCCGTCATAGAGCTTGGCAAGGACATCGCCATGCAGATTGCCGCTATGCGGCCTCAGTTCCTGGATAAGTCCATGGTGGACGAGGCGTTTGTTGCCCATGAAAAGGAGGTTCGTCTGGCCCAGGCCAAGCAGGATCCGAAGAACGCCAAAAAGCCCGACGCCATCATCGAGAAGATTGTCATGGGCGGCGTGGAGAAGATGTATAAGGAGATCTGCCTGCTTCAGCAGGCCTTCGTCAAGGGCGAGGGAGAGGACGTCTCCGCTCACGTTGCCGCCGTCGCCAAGGAGGTGGGCGCGCCCATCACCGTGAAGAGCTATGTCCGCTTTGAAAAGGGCGAGGGCATCGAGAAGCGCGAGGACGACCTGGCTGCCGAGGTGGCCAAGCTGACCCAGGGCTAAAAGATACAAGGCTTTGCCGGGCGGTAATATCCGAGCGGCATAAGCGGCATACAAGATAAAAAGCATCGACAGGTTATCGCAGCCTGTCGATGCTTTTTGTCATAAAAGCAGTTCCGCCGTACTTATTGGTCTGCCAGCATTGTCAGCACGGAACCGATGTCATTGTCAATACAGATTGCCTGAGGCGCAATTTCCCGGGGACAGAAGGCTTCCCCAAGGTTAATGCAGGCATATACAGCCAGAGGATTTTTCGCTGTCATCTGCCAGAAGGGGTATTTGATGATGACCGGCGTATTCGCTCCCACGCCAAGCTCTAGAAACAGAACGTGCATGGCTTCATGCCGCCGGATAAAATCGCTGTAGCGCTTCGCCGCCTTGTGCCAGCCCTCATCCTCCACAAATGTGTCGTCGCAGCGCAGGTTCATGGTCATGGGCGCGCCGCAGACCGGGCAGCGGGGGATCCGTTCCGAAGGAATTTTCATGTCCTTCTGTTCGGCGACCATTGTCCGAACGGCGTCCTCGTTGTCGTAGGTTTTGTCATGGCAGGGCTTGGAACATTGCCACAGGCCATAATCGCCCTGGGTATAGAACAGCCGCTTTTTATCAAATCCCGCAAGCTGGAATTGATGATCTACGTTGGTGGTCAGCACGAAGTAATCCTTGTCCTTCACCAGCTCCAGCAGGTCGGCATAAGGCTTTCCAACGCCTGCCTCATAGCGGTTGATCAGAATGTGCCGCGACCACCACGCCCAGTATTCCTCCAGACATTCAAAGGGGTAGAATCCGCCGGAATACATATCAGTGATGCCGTATTTTCTGTGAAAATCCGCAAAGGTCTTTTCAAACCGCTCCCCGCTGTAGTGCATTCCTGCGGAGGTAGACAGTCCTGCCCCGGCGCCGATAACAATGGCGTCAGCCGTTTCCAGCTCATGCTTCAGCCGGTCGATATTATCTGAGAAGATTTTGGTAGATTTGTCGGTCGCTGTCTTTGAAAACATTGAAAATTACCTCGATTTCGCTGTGAGTTTGTTTCCTGTACTCCTTCACGGTGCTGACTGCGATTTCCGCCGCATTATCGCTGGGGAAGTGAAATACCCCGGTGGAGATGCAGCAGAAGGCGACGCTTTGAATTTTATTCTGCTCCGCCAGCGCCAGGCAGGAGCGATAGCAGGAGGCCAGAAGCTCCCTGTCCTCGGCTGTGAGCCGGGGTCCGACGACAGGGCCGACGGTGTGCAGCACATAATCACAGGGGAGATTGAACGCAGGCGTTATTTTTGCTCCGCCTGTCTCTTCCTCACATCCCTGCTGTTCCATCAGCTCCGCGCAGGCGGCGCGAAGCTGAACGCCCGCATAGGTATGAATCGCATTGTCGATGCAGCTGTGGTTGGGGCGGAAGCAGCCGAGCATCTGGGAGTTGGCGGCGTTGACGATAGCTCCGCAGCGAAGGGTGGTAATGTCGCCCTGCCAGAGATAGAGGCCCTCCTGCAGCGGCGTCAGGTCGGCGATGTCGGTAATCCCCTTCTGCCGTGTTTCCTCCTGCAAATAGGCGTCCTGTATTTCCAGAAACTCCGCGCTGACAGGCGCTGGCATCCGCACGTTGAAAAGCGCCCGCAGAAGCTGTTTTTGCTGCTGTTCGTCCGCGGGTATTTCCATGTCCCGATACTGCGCCTCTCTGCGAGAAGCGCGCGAATCAGGTAAATTCTGCGTTCGTTCTGGGTCATGGTGATGGTATCGACCTCCATTCTGTCAGGAGGGAGCGTCCGACAGGCGGGTATGACTGCCAGGCGCTCCCGAAGTTGCTTGCTTTGCCGAAAATCAGAACCCGTAGGGTGGGTTGCCGGAGAAGGCCGCAATCATGA
>JAJBVW010000179.1 GCA_020866945.1 Oscillospiraceae bacterium | reverse complement strand
GGGGGGGGGGTGGGGTCTGTCAGGCGGTCATACTCTGCCTTGGCCCAGTCGCAGTTATCCATAAAGGTCATGATGTCCGGGCAGACGTGCTCATGGAGATACTTCCACTTTCCGTCCACCTTTACGAAATCGGAGCCGTACCGCTCCCAGAGGACGTTGCAGTAGGGCTTGCCGTCGTCCGTCAGGCGGGAGTGAATAACGCCGGGGGTAATGAAGGAGCCTCTGGCGGATTTGCCGTCGGTAGCCACCTCGATGATGTCCGTCACCAGGGTGTGAACGGACGCCTCCATCAGAGGCCGGGGATCCTTGCCGCCCACCTCGGGATAGGTCTCAAAGATATTCAGCCAGTTTTCAAAGCACATCTTATCATAGCTCGTCACAGAGCCGAACCAGACCTGGTCGCCGCCGCGCATACGTCCGAAGGCGTGCGCCCAGGTGGCGTTTTCGTCCATGCACCAGATGTTGTCCCACTCTCCCGTGGCGTCCGCACGGCCATGGTAATAGGTGTGCCGGGCCTTGACGTTTTCCACCTCCTGCGAGGCGGCGGCGTTTTGGATGCGCTGATGCAAAGAAATCTCGCTCACAGATAATTCCTCCCCTCTCCTGCGCCGTAGTGCTTGCCCTTCGGCGGCTTATAGCCCTCCGGGCCGTAGCTTATCTCGTCGGTGAATGTGTCATACGGCTCAGGCATGCGGGGATAATCGTCCCAACAGTAGAAGGCCGAGTCATGTCTCAGACACGCAACGGTCGGCGTGCCGAACTCCGAGAACACCGGGTCGTTTTCATAGTCGGGATAGGGGTTCTGCGCCCGGTAATCCTGGCCCGCCTCGCTGACAAGGTCTATCGCCTCCACGAGATGCCAGATCTTCCACTGGCCGTCCTCTTTGACAAAATCATAGCCCGCCTTGTGCGGGATCCAAAGGGCCTTCGCCGTCCCGTCCGGGCCGATCTCCGTCCGCTGGCCGATGCAGTAGAAAAGCCCCTTCGCGGTCTTTCCGTCTCCTGCCAGCTCCACAAGGCCGGTGCTGGCCGGCTCATAGGCCATATACCCCGCGCCGCGCGGCTTCACATACCAGCCCGCGATGGCCTCCATGCCCACATACCAGCCGGTGTTTCTGCCATAGGCGGCAGTCTTCTTCTCCGCGCCGGAAACCCAAAGCTCCTTCAGCTCTCTCTCCTGCCAGCCGTTCGCGATATAAACGCCGCGCTTATACACGAGCTTTTTTATCTCCTCCACGTCCCAGACGCGGCGGATAAGCTCGTCGTCCGTATAGACCCGCTCTGTCATGACGCGTTCGCCTCCCTTCCATAAGTAAAGGTTTCTCCGAAGCTCGCGTAAGGCTCCGGGATGCGGGGAGCCTCCGTCAGAGGCCGCTCCGGGCTGTAGAGCACCCGCAGGGTCTCCGCCGCCGTATAGGGCGGATACTGGAAACCCCCCAGAGGGGCAAACTCCGGCAGCGCGGGGTAAGCCTCCTCCGGCGCGCCCCAGGTCTGGCCGCAGGTGCGGTCAACGTCCTTCTCATAGCGCATATGCCATATGCGCCAGCCGGACGCCTCCTTCACGAA
The DNA here is from genome assembly GCA_020866945.1 of Oscillospiraceae bacterium. Lineage (GTDB taxonomy): Bacteria > Bacillota > Clostridia > Oscillospirales > Oscillospiraceae > CAJOIG01. The sequence continues at coordinate 8,608 of JAJBVW010000179.1, read as the reverse complement.
ATCGACGGCAAACCAGCCCCAGGTCCAGCGGGCGCGGGGGCCGCAGGTCTCCACGTCGTTTCTGGCTCCCTGGCAGCACCAGAGGCCCTTGGCGGTCTGGCCGTCCGCCGCCACCTCGATGATGGGGCTGGCCATCGGCTCCACCTTAAAGGGGCCGACGCCATATATCTCCTCCGCCGTCTTGTCTCCCAGCTTCTCCGGGAACCGCTTTTGCAGCAGAGAGGCCACCAGGGCGTTCCGCTCAACGCACGCGTCGTAGTACCCGCGCACCGCGTCCGCGCCCAGGTACCAGCCGTCGTTAAAGCCGAGCTGCGGCTCGTTTTCGCTCCAGAGGAGGTCGAACACCTCCCCCTCGCGGTTGAGCAGGACAAGGTTTGCATACTTGCCCATCAGGTTTTTGATGGCCCGCTGATCCTCCCAGCGAGTCGTCAGCTGTTCGGTTGTAAATTCCATCGCAGAATACTACCTCCTGTTATCTGTATCCAAGCGTCACAATGGCGTCGTAGGCGTCGCGGGTGCCGTTCATGATTTTCGCGGCCTTCCGGGCGTCGCCAATGACGTAAAATTCCTTCACGAGAGGTCGCAATGCCTCCACCTCCGCGCTGCGGGAGCGCATTCCGGAGGCCATAACCACCGTGTCGCAGGGGAAGAAGACCTCCTTCCCGTCCTTGTCCAGGGCGTAGACGCCCTTTTCGTCTATCTTTGTGCAGCGCATCCCCGTGGCCTGGGTGATGTTTTTCCGGGTCTCTATCTCGTGCATCAGGCCAATGCGGTGCATCCGCGCGGCGTTCGCCGCGAGCGTGTCTATCATTTCCAGAATGACGACGTTGTGACCCTTGCTCGCGAGATCCACCGCCTCCTCGCAGCCGATGAACCCGCCGCCGATAATGACCACGGATTTTCCAATCTCCGTCTGCGGGGTGATATAGGCCCCGAATATCACATTCTCTCCGTCCGCGCCGGGCACCGGCACACCGAAGGGTTCGCCGCCCACGGCGGCGATAAGCACGTCGGGCTTCACCTCGTCCACGATTTCCTTTGTGACCGGGGTATTCAGCCGCACCTCCGCGCCGCAGCGCATGACCTTTTCCGCCTGGCTGTCGCGGTACCGGCGCATCGGCTCCTTGAACCAGGTGTCATTGTCCGCAAAGCGCAGCGCGCCCAGCCGGTTGCTCGCCTCGCACAGCACGACCTCATGGCCCCGCTCCACGCCGAGCAGCGCGGCCTCCATGCCCGCAGGGCCGCCCCCGGCGATGAGTATCTTCTTGTGTACGTAAGTGGGCAGAGGGTGGAACACGTCGCACTCCCGGCCGATATACGGGTTCACCGAGCAGCGCATGACGCGGTTTTTCATCATCCCGCTCTGGCACTCCGTGCAGCGGATGCAGGGGGTGATTTCCTCCGGCTTTCCCTCCATGACCTTCCTCGGCAGGAAGGGATCGGCGATCAGCGCCCGGCCCATGGCGATGGCGTCCACGCCGGTGTCCGCGAGGAATTTCTCCATATCGTCCGGCATATTGAACGCGCCCACGGTCAGCACCGGGGTCTTGACGTGCTTTTTGATCTCCGCCGCGAGGTAGCCGTTGAACATATCCTTCTGGAACGCTCCGGGGTGCATCAGCACGGCGGAGTACTCCTCCTGCTGCGTACCGGCAGAGACGTGGATAAGGTCAACCTTCCCGTCCAGCATTTTGGCGATTTCCACGCCCTCCTCCGGGCCGTAGCCGCCCTCGATATACTCCGTGCCGGAGATGCGGATCTCAATGGGGAACTGCCGTCCCACGGCGGCCCGTATCTTTTCTATCACCAGCAGGGGGAACCGCATACGGTTTTCCAGGCTGCCGCCCCACTTGTCCGTCCGATGGTTGGTAACGGGGCTGAGAAACTGGTGGAGGAGCCACCCATGGCCCCCGTGCAGCATGACCATATCGAAGCCGAAATCGCGGGCGTTTCTCGCGCCCTCAGCGAACTTGTCCGCCACCCAGTACATCTGCTCCTCGGTCATCTCCTTGACCTCGTCCCCCCATGGGTCGATATATCCGGAGGGGCCGAAAGCGCACTTGCCGCCGATAAACGCCGGGTCGCACAGCGCGCCGCCGTGGTCGATCTCCACAGACGCCACAGCGCCCCCGGCGTGTATCGCGTCCGCCACGGCGCAGAGATACGGGGCCGCGGAGGGGTCGTTTATCCCCACCTGCTGCGGATGGCTGCGGCCTGTGTCGAGGTCAACGATTACGTCCCCCACCGGCACTACCGCTGCGCCGCCCAGGGCGCGAAGCTTATAGTATTCTATATTTTCCTTGGAATAATGCTCCTCCGGCCCCAGCTCCGCCAGGGATGTCGGCGAGGAGAACATTCGGTTTTTCACCGTTATGCCGCCGATTTTCAGCGGCGCCAATAGGCGTTCATACATGGATTTACTCCTTTCCCTCCCTCCGGGTCACGTGGACTGTTCGCAGGGATTTTTCTGGATATATACCCGCACGGCTGCGAGCAGACCCGCGCACACAAGCTGGCGCAGAAGATACAGCAGCTCCGCCCCCAGCGGACTGCCGTCCCGGAAGGCCGCGATATACACAAGCTCCACCACGACCATGGCCGCGGCCAGGATGACGGCCCAAAGGCTCGCCCTTTTCATCCGCCGCCAGGAGCAGTGCCAGTCCCGATAGGTCAGCCGCTCCTCCTTTTGGAGCAGCAGATTCACAAGCCCGATGCAGAGATACAGCAGCGGGACTATCACCAAAAGCTGGGCCGGAGCGGCGGGCCGCCACATCCCTCCCGCCGAGGGGAGAAACGCCGTCAGCGCATAGAAAATCACCGCGCCGGCGGTCAGCAGACCCGTCACGAGCTTGGCCTGCCGCAGCCCATGGGGGAGGGTGTAATACTCCCCCACATAGACAAAATCTGTTTTGCCGTTTTCGGTCTTCCGCTTCTCCCAGCCCTGGAAGTACCACTGATTCATTCTCAAAGCGAATTGATCTCCTTTGCGTGATGGCAGGCGACGAAATGGCCGGGGGCCAGCTCCTCCTGCTGGGGCATCTCCTGATGGCAGATGTCGCTCGCGTGGGGGCACCGGGCCGCGAAGCGGCAGCCGGGCTTGGGATTCACGGGGCTTGTCACCTCGCCGGAGAGCACAATGTCCGGCTTTTTCACATGGAGCGACGGGATGGGGATGGCCGCGAGCAGGCCCTTCGTGTAGGGGTGCAGCGGCTGGGCGAACAGCTCCTTCGAGGGGCATTTTTCCACCATGCAGCCGCAGTACATCACGAGGATGTCGTGGCTTATGTGCTTCACAACGGAGAGGTTGTGCGTGATGAACACATACGTAAGGCCCTTTTCTATCTGCAATTCCTTCAGAAGGTTCAGCACCTGCGCCTGGATGGACACGTCCAGCGCGGAGACCGGCTCGTCGCAGACGATGAACCTGGGATCCACGCTCAGCGCGCGAGCAATGCCGATACGCTGGCGGCGGCCGCCGTCAAGCTCATGGGGATAGGAATAGGAAAAGCGCCTCGCGAGGCCCACGGTATCCATCAGCTCCTGCACCTTCTTCTCCAGCGCAGGGCCTTTGGCCAGGTGCAACGCCTTGAGCGGCTCCGCAATCAGGTCGGACACGCACATACGCGGGTCGAGGGAGGAATACGGGTCCTGGAAGATGATCTGCATCTTCCGGCGCAGCTCCTTGCGCTTTTTCTTCTCCGGGTGCGTGACGTTCTCCCCCTCGAAGAAGAAGTCGCCGCCGGTGGCGTCCAGCAGGCCCACCAGCACCCGTCCCAGGGTGGATTTGCCGCAGCCGGACTCGCCCACCACGCCCAGGGTGGTCTTTTCGTCCACGGTGAAGGACACCTGCTCCACAGCGTGAAGCGGGCCGTTTGGCGTCGTATAGTATTTGGAAAGCGCCTTGGCTTCCAGCAGATGTTCCATTATTGTCCAGCCTCCTCATCCTTCATAGAAATGCCCATGGCAAGCGGCGGCGTATAGTCGGGGTCGCCCAGGATGGCGTTGGGGCTGGCGTCCTTCTGGGCGTGGTGGCAGCGCACCAGATGCCCGGGGTCAAGCTCCCGCGTCTCCGGCATGGACTCTATGCACTCCTTCGTCGCGAGCTTGCACCGGGGATGGAAGGGGCAGCCGGACGGCAGGTTGATCGGGTCGGGCATAAGCCCCGGAATGGGAGAGAGATACTCCACGTCCACGTCCAGCCGGGGCAGGGAACCGAACAGGCCCTTCGTATAGGGGTGGGCCGTGTGGTCAAATATGGCCTCCACCGGGCCGTATTCGATGATGTTGCCCGCGTACATGATGGCGACGTCGTCGCAGCTCTCCGCCACGATGCCAAGGTCATGGGTGATGAGAAGCATGGCGGTGCCAAGCTCCTTTTTGAGGTCGTTTATCATCCGCAGCACCTGCGCCTGGATGGTCACGTCCAGGGCGGTGGTCGGCTCGTCCGCCAGCAGAAGCTTCGGGTTGCAGGCCAGGGCAATGGCAATCACGATGCGCTGCTTCATGCCGCCGGAGAACTGATGGGGATAGTCCTTCGCGCGGTCGCTGCTGATGCCCACCTTGTCCAGAATCTCCAGCATCCGCTGCTGGCACTCGACGCCGCTGCAGTGCTGGTGGCGATTGATGACCTCCGCAATCTGGTCGCCCACGGTCATCACCGGGTTCAGCGCCGTCATGGGATCCTGGAAAATCATGGAGATCTCATTGCCCCGGAGATCCTGCACGTCCTTTTCCGGCATGGTCAGGATGTCCTCGCCCTTATAGGTGATGGAGCCGGAGAGGATCTTGCCCGGCTCCGGCACCAGGCGCAGGATGCCGAGGGCGGTGGTGGTCTTGCCGGCGCCGGTCTCGCCCACGAGGCCGAGGGTGCGCCCCTCGTCCACATGGAGGGAGATGCCGTTGACCGCCTTGACCTCGCCGTTTTCTGTCATAAAATGAATGGACAGGTCTTGAATATCCAATAAGCTCATGGCCGCCTCACTTTCTCATCCGGGGATCCATCGCGTCCCGCAGGCCGTCGCCCAGAAGGTTAAAGGCCAGCATGGTCAGGATAATGAACATGGCCGGGAACACAATAACGTGCCAGCGGGTGCTGAACTGGTAAATATAGTCCAGGCCGGTGTTGAGGATATTGCCCCATTCCGGCGTGGGGGGCTGCACGCCCAGGCCCAGGAAGGACAGGCCCGCGATGGCCATGATGGAGCCGCCCAGGTACAGGGACGCCTGCACGATGATGGGGGCCAGCGTGTTGGGGATAACATGGCGCATGATGATGCGGAAATAGCCCTCACCGAAGGACTGCGCCGCCTCGATATACTCCTGGCTGCGAATCAGCAGCGTGGAGCCGCGCAGCTGCCGGGCGATGATAGGTATGGTACCGACAGCGATGGCCAGGGCCGTGTTGAAAACGCCCGAACCTAGCGCGACCGACACGCATATTGCAAGCATCAGTCCCGGTATCGCCATGATAACATCCATTAGCCGCATGAGGACGCTGTCAAGTCCTCCGCCGAAGAAGCCGCACAGCGCGCCCACGCCCATACCGACCACAATGCCTATCGCCACGGCGATCAGCGCCACCATGAGGGAATACCGTCCGCCGTACAGAAGCCGGGAGAACAGATCCCGCCCCTGCTCGTCGCAGCCCATGATATGCTCCGCGCTTGGCAGAGCGAACCGCAGGGACAGATCCGCCTCCGCGTAATCATAAGGGGCAATGAAATTGGCGAACACCACCGCCAAAATAAGGACGGCCAGAAACACCAGGCACACCATGGCCACAGGGTTTTTCTTCAGCCGGTGCCAGATCTCCCCGAAGTAGCTCCGCTTTTTGGGGATTTTTTCCTCCAGCGCCTCTTCCACAGGGGGTATTTTCTCTTTTACATCCATGGTCTCACACCTCCGCAGGCGCCGCAGGGGGCGCGGTTTTCTTTACCCTCTTCTTGCTGCTCGCCGCGTACTGCGCTTTGATGCGCGGGTCTATGGCCGCGTACACGAGGTCAGTCAGCAGGTTCATGACAGACACCACCACGGCGCACACCAGTACGCATCCCTGAACGGTGATAAAGTCCTTGCTGCTGATGGAGGAGTTAATCAGCATACCCATGCCGGGGATGTTGAATATCATCTCCACCAGGATGGAGCCGGCCATGGCGGAGCCAAGACCATTGCCAATCATGGTAACAATGGGAATGAGGGCGTTTTTCAGAACGTGCTTCATGGTGACGTCCCGCTCCGAAATGCCCTTGGCCCGCGCCGTGCGGACATAGTCCTGTCGTATGACCTCCAGCACCGACGATCGCGTCATACGGGAGTTTTGCGACACCGGCCCGACCGCCGCCGCAATGACCGGCAGCACATAATGCGAGAAGCTTCCGCCGCCGGACACCGGGAACCACCCCAGCTGCACGGCGAAGACCATCATCAGCACCACGCCCACCAGGAAGCCGGGAACGGCGTTCAGGAATATGGCGAATATAGACGTGAGATAGTCAACGGGCGTATTCTGATGCAGCGCCGCTGCGAGGCCCAGAGGAATGCCCAGGATGGTGGAAAGCACGATAGCGCCGAGGCTAATCTTCAGCGTGTTGGGAATACGGGCGGCGATAAGGCTCGCCACCGTCTGCCCAGAATATATGTAGGATTCTCCCAAATCCCCATGCAGAAGCCCCCACAGGTAGCTGCCAAGCTGCACGATATAGGGCCTGTCCAGGCCCATGGACTCCCGCATGGCCGCAAGCTTGACAGGGTCATTCGCCTGCATTCCCAGCTTTATCATGGCCGGGTCGGTCGTGCTGAAATAGTTGATGGTAAAAATCACCACGATGGCCCCGAGGAGCACCGGGATGATGAGAAGCAAACGCCGGATGACATATCGAAACATAAGCGTCCCCCCTTGCACTGTAAGTATCAAAATGGGCGGCGGCATAGCTTCTGCCGCCGCCCGGGCTGTGTTTATTTTATTTCGGTGGATCAAGCACCGAACGGTCTGTATTTATGCGTGTCCGTGAAAATCAGTCGGTCAGCAGGGTGACATCCAGGATGTTGGTGACGTTCAGGGCGTCCGCGAAGCTCGCGTGCTCGCTCATAACGCCATAGCTCTTGGTCTCGGTGTAGAGAGGAATGAAGCGGTACTGGTCGTGTATCTCCTGCTGGAACTCAGCGTAGATGGCAGCGCGCTCCTCGGTGTCCCGGCTGGTGGATCCGCTGTTGAACAGGTCAACCAGGGTGCTGTCCGCCACCCGCATCAGGCCGTTGTCAGAGGACGGGCCGAACTGCTGGAGCAGGGAGGCGGGGTCAGTGCCGGAGCCGTTGGACGGCGTGCCAATGCACACGTCCATGCCGTTGGAGAGCAGGTTGGGAAGGATGGTCGCGAAATCGCCCATGCCGGAGAGGTCGAGGTTAATGCCGATCTCGGCGAGATACGCCTGGCAGGCCTCCGCCAGCGCGGTGTTGAAGGCGGTGTTCTCAGCCACCAGGGTCAGGGTCAGGGGGTTATCCACGGAGTAGCCGGCAGCGGCCAGGCACTCGGCGGCATATTCGGGGTCATATTCATAGGTGCCCACATCCAGATAGGCCCAGTTGTCCTCGCCGAGAACAGAGGTAGCTACGTCATAGGTGCCCTCGCCCAGGGCCTCCACGATGGTGGCCACATCCAGCGCGTGCGCCACGGCCATGCGGACGTTGATGTCAGTCAGGGGGCTTTCATAATCTTCTGTCGTCACCTCGCCGGAGGACTCAGAGGAGATGATGGTGCTGTGAAGGGTCAGGCCCTGCACGCCCTGCGCCGCCTGCTTCACGAGGGTCACACCCGCCACGGAGCCGGCGTCAACGGAGTTGATGTAGGTAGCCTCGGTCAGATAGGCCGCGTCGAGGTTTCCGGCCTGCAGGTCGGCATAGCGGGTGGATTCCTCCGCATAGAACTTGATGATGACCTCGTCATAGTAAGGAGCATCGCCCCAGTAGGTCTCGTTGCGAACCAGAGTGTACTGAACGGACTCCGTCCAGCCAGAGCGGTCGCTGTCGCCGTCACCCTGGAGCTTATAGGGGCCGGTGCCGATAAGCCAGGTGAAGTCGGGATCGGCCTCGCAGGTCTCGCGGTCAAGGATGCCGTTGGAGGCGTTGCCCAGGGTGTCGAACAGGGAGGCATCATACTCGGTCAGGACGATAACGATGGTGTAGTCGTCCGGGCAGTAGGTGGCGTCATAGTCGATGGTAGCCACCATGGAGGAGGTGCGGCTGGTATCGCGCAGATGCTCCAGAGTGTAAAGCACGTCGTCAGAGGTCAGGGCGTTGCCGTTGGAGAAGGTGATGCCAGAGTGGATCGTCACGGTCAGTTCCAGGTCGCCTGTCCACTCATAGCTCTCCGCCAGCACCAGCTCCACGCTGCCGTCGGTGCCGATGCTCCACAGAGGCTCGATAACGGCCGCAACCACGGTGCAGCCGGAGTTATTCTGCAGGTCAGCGGCCGGGTCGAACGTCGTGCAGTTCGTGTCCGTGCCGAAGATAAAGGTCTTGGTGCTTCCGTCGTCCGCCGTGTTGTCGGCGGCGGTGTCCGCTGTGGTGGCCGCGGGCTCGGGGGTCTCCGCCGCGTCGGCCGGGGCGGGGC
>JAJBVW010000131.1 GCA_020866945.1 Oscillospiraceae bacterium | reverse complement strand
AGATACGCCCCGCCAGCTTTGGCCAGGCCAGCCGCATTTCCGGCGTCTCCCCGGCGGATTTGACCGCCCTGATGATATGGGCGGAAAAGGGAAGTCAGGGACATAACGACCGCGAGTAAACATAATATGATTTACATAACAACTATTTAGACTATGGAGGAAAGCGTATGAAGACCATTGATTTGAAACAGCAGGTGGTGCTGGTAACCGGCGGCACTGGCGGCATTGGCGGGGATATTGTGCGCACCCTGCTGGATGCAAACGCCAGGGTGGCCGTCACCTATCGCTCTGAAAAGGCCATGGAGGAGGCCAGGGCCGCCTTTGCCGGGCTGGGAACCGTGGAGTTCTTCCCCCTGGATATGGAGGACACCGCCGCCATCGGCCCCTGTGTGGAGAGCGTCGTCAAGACCATGGGGCCGATTGCCGGGCTTGTGGAATGCGCTGGCATGATGGCCGGAAAGGCCGGGCTTGAGCTGACCGTGGAGGAATGGGACAAGCTGATGGATGTGAACGCCCGCGGCAACTTCTTCCTCATGCAGGCGGTGGTGGAGCAGTCCATGAAGGAGCACGGCGGCTCTATTGTGGCTATCGCGTCCATGGCCGGCATCCGGGGCATGGTGCCGCCGCTCCAGGCCCCGCATTACTGCGCGTCCAAGGCGGCGGTGGTGGCCATCACCAAGCAGGCCGCTGTGGAATGGGCGGAGCTTGGCGTCCGCTGCAACTGCATCGCGCCCGGCGGCGTGAAGGCCGGGCACATGGCCGGCATGAAAAAGGAGGACATCCCGCCCTTCCTGGTGGCAAACGTCCCCATGCGTGATTTGGTGGAGCCGCAGTGCATCGCGGATACGGTGCTATATCTTCTGAGCGATATGTCCTGCTCCATGACAGGTCAGTGCCTGGTGGTGGACGGCGGCTCTACGGCGTGCGGGTATTAATACGATTCATAAGATTTGCTTTTGCGGGCGCTTGCGCCCGCAAAAGCTGTTTTATGGGATAAAGAAACAGTCATTTTTGCCGGATTTTGCCGATATTTATACCGTCATTCCCCACCAGCTTGATATTTTTTGCCATTTGTGGTATGTTTTTATGGGAATCATCCCCCTGGAGGAGCGTTGTTATGTCCCACAATGGCAGGAAAAAGAGAAGAAGGAGATACCGCCTGAGACCCTGGCAGCGGCTGGGGCTGGTGGCAGTGCTGGTGATTGTCTTTGCGGTCAGCAGCACGCTGTTCATGGATTTTGGCCGCTCTGCATCAGGGGAGGACGGCGAGTATGCTGAATCCGGCTGGACGGATTCCGTGTATGCTTATGTCCTGGCAGAGGATGATTCCCTGACTACCACGGTCTATAACGAGGGCCTTGCGGAGGCATACCAGTGCGGCCGCGGCGCTGCTTATGTGGAGATAGAGAGCTGGACGCCCTTTGTTTCGGAGACGGGAGAGGAATACTACCACATCTTTTATAATGGACAGTTTGGCTATATCCTCTGCGAGTACATCACGGACGACCGCTCAGACCTTTTGCAGGAGAGCATCGTCTATGTCCGTACGCCGGTGACGCTTCTGGCGGAGGTGGACGGTGTGGAAACCGGGAGCCTGGCGGAAAAGGGCGACGCCCTTCAGGTGGTTGGCTACGATTATTTCCGCGACGATGGCACCGTGCATATGTATGAGGTGAAAATAGGCACGGATATTGGCTGGATTAACGCGGACTATGTGGTGTCCACCTATGCGGAGAGCATGGAGAACTGGACGAACGACAGCAACGTCTATGCGACCCATGTCTACCGGGGCGACGGCTACGGCGGGGGCGACGCGGCGGATTTGGACTACTGGCCCCACGAGAAGGGGGATTTTGCCAACGAGGGCAACGAGATGCCGGAGAGCGTCTACGCTGTGTATGTCATTGCCGAGGACGCGAACCCGGAGAAGATAGCGGCCTGTCTGGAGGAGGTCGAGGGTACGGAAATCAACACATTTGTGTTTACCGTCTATGACAACGGAAAAGTGGCCTATCCCTCTGAGGTGCTGGAAAGCTATGGGGTTCTGGACGATTATTACTGCGGAAGCACTATGGAGGAGTTTGCGGAGGCGGTGCAGATGGTAAAGGACGCCGGATATTACTGCGTGGCCCGTATTGCCTGCTTCCGGGACAAGGTGATGGCTGCGGCTTATCCGGAGTGGGCCGTCACAGACACGGACGGAAATCCCTTTCAGATAGATGAATCGTATTGGCTCAGCGCGTACTGCCGGGAAGCCTGGGAAATGAAGGTGTCCCTGGCTGTTGAGGTGGTAGATGATTTCGGGTTCAATGAAGTGCAGTTTGACTTCGTGCGGTTTCCAAACCTGCTTCTCAGCTATGAGAACGAGGGTACTGTGGATGTGAAAAACACCTATAATGAATCCAAAGCGCAGGCCGTACAGCGGTTTTTGACCTATGCGACAGATATTCTCCACGACCATGGAGCCTATGTGGCGGTTGATATGCTGGGAGAGACGTCGAACGACTATGTGGCGCCCTGCGGTCAGTATTGGCCCGCCATCAGCACGGTGGTGGACGTGATATGCGGGATGCCCTACCCCGACCATTTCAGCTCCTACTATTCCGGAGGGACTCGTTATGTTCCCTATGAGCACCCCTATGAGACGCTGTACTCCTGGGCTGTGCGGGTGGCCCTGCGGCAGAACGAGTGCTCCTCTCCGGCGATTGTCCGCACCTGGATACAGACCTGGGACGACTCCGGCTATACATATGACAGCCTGGCCATCCAGCGGCAGATTTTGGGCCTGTATGACGCGGACATCACCGGCGGCTATATGCTTTGGTATGGCAACGGTACCCTGTATATCGCGGAAAAGCTGGAGGGCGTTATCGAGTACGACTATTACGAGCTGTATCAGCAGGCCGAGGAGGCCGGTGAGCTTTTGTCCAATTATATGGGCGTGAGCACGGACGAGGATGAGGACGAGGACTGACGCCCGGAATTGACAACCACCCGGCCCTGTGGTAAGCTGTCGGTGTGATACAATATTTACACGAAGGAGTGTTTCATCATGGAAAAACTGACTGGTGCGACCCCGGCGCTGGGGCCTTATTCTGCGGGCGTGAAGGTGGGAGAGCTGGTGTTCGTTTCCGGGCAGATACCCACGGACGCGGCCGGTAATCTGCCGGAGGGCATCGAGGCCCAGGCGGAGCAGAGCATTCTGAACGTCAAGGCCGTTCTGGAGGCCGGCGGCAGCGATTTGCAGCACGTTGTAAAAACCACCGTGTTCCTGCGGGATATGGAGGATTTTGCCAAGGTGAACGAGGTCTACGCCCGGTACTTCAACGGCGAAGTGCAGCCCGCACGCTCCTGCGTTCAGGCGGCGAAGCTGCCGAAGGATATGCCCCTGGAGATCGAGGCCATCGGCGTAGTTGTGAAATAAGGGCCAAGGGGCCATGTACGCTTTTACCGTCAACGGCGTCCCCGTCCAGACGGAGCGGGACATGAAGCTGCTTCCCTATCTGCGGGACGAGCTTCATCTCACCTCCGTCAAGGACGGATGCAGCCAGGGCGTATGCGGCGCCTGCACCATTCTGGCCGATGGCCGTCCGGTGCGGGCCTGTGTGCTGACCACCGCAAAGGCCAGCGGCAAAAATATAACCACCTGCGAGGGGCTTTCCCCTTATGAGCGGGAGGTTTTCGCCTATGCATTTTCCCATTGCGGAGCCGTCCAGTGCGGCTATTGCACGCCGGGCATGGTGATGGCGGCGAAGGCGCTGCTGGATGAAAACAAGGCCCCCACCCGCCAGGAGGCGGCCAAAGCCGTCCGGGGGAATCTGTGCCGCTGTACCGGCTATGTAAAAATTGTGGACGCCATATTGCTTGCTGGAAGGCTGCTGGCCTCCGGTGAGCCTGTGCCGCAGGATGAAGCCGCCGCCCTGCTGGGGGAGCGTATGCTGCGGGTGGACGCCCCGGAGAAGGCCATCGGTCAGGCGGAATACGCTGGGGACGTGTATCTGGACGGCATGGCCTATGGCTCCGCCGTCCGCAGCGAATATCCAAGGGCGCGGGTGCTTGCCGTTCATAAGGAGAAGGCTCTGGCCCTGGAGGGGGTTCTGTGCGTCCTGACGGCGGAGGATGTGCCGGGAACGAATAAGATAGGCCATTTGAAGCAGGATTATGACGTGATGATTCCCGTGGGGGAGATCACCCATTTTCGGGGGGATGCAGTCGCCCTTGTATGCGCCGAGACGCCGGAGCTTCTGGCCCAGGCCAAGGCGCTGGTAGAGGTGGAATATGAACCCCTCCCCGCCGTGCTGGATTTGGAGAGCGCCCAAAAAGGGGATATTATCGTCCATCAGGAGATGGGGGAGGAGACCAACTGCTTCGCAGAGACCCATGTCGTCCGGGGCCACGCGGATGAGGTCATTGCCGCGTCAAAATATGTTGTCACCACCCACTATTCCACCCCGGAGACGGAGCACGCCTTCCTGGAGCCGGAGCGCGCCGTGGCCCAGCCCTGTGAGGGCGGGGTGCAGCTGTTTTGCGGGGATCAGGGCATTTACCAGACCCGGAAGGAGGTCGCCCAAATGCTGGGTCTGGATCAGGAAAAGGTGCGGGTTACGGCGAAAATGGTGGGCGGCGGCTTCGGCGGCAAGGAGGATATGTCCGTCCAGCACCACGCGGCGCTGCTGGCCTGGCACACAAAGCGCCCGGTGAAGGTGACGCTGACGCGGGATGAGTCCATTCTCATTCACCCCAAGCGGCATGGCATGGAGATGGATTTCACCACCGCCTGTGACGAGACGGGCAGGCTCACCGCCATGAAGGCCGTCCTGCTGACGGATTCCGGGGCCTACGCCTCCTTGGGCGGGCCGGTTTTGCAGCGGGCCTGCACCCATGCCGCCGGGCCGTATAACTATCAGGACGTGGACATCCTGGGCCGGGCCTATTATTCCAACAACCCGCACTGGGGGGCGTTCGGGGGCTTCGGCGTGACCCATTCCTGCTTTGCCACGGAGATGAATCTCAATCAGCTTGCAAAGCTCGTGGGCATCAGCCCCTGGGAGATACGGTATAAAAACGCCGTCCGCCCCGGGGATACGCTGCCGAACGGCCAGACAGCGGGGCCGGATACCGCCCTGACCGACTGTTTGGAGGCGGTGAAGCCCTATCTTGACCAATATCCTCAGGCGGGGGTGGCCTGCGCCATGAAAAACAGCGGCGTGGGCGTGGGCATCCCGGACATTGGCCGGGTGCGGCTCGTCATACGAAACAGCCTGGTGGAGATTCATTCCAGCGCCGCCTGCATCGGGCAGGGGATGGGTACCGTCCTGACCCAAATCACCGGGGAGACGGCGGGGCTGAACCGGGCCGTGCTGCGGTATTGCCCGCCGGACACCGCCGATTCCCCGGACGCCGGGAACACCACCGCCTCCCGCCAGACCCTGTTCACCGGGGAGGCCTGCCGCCGGGCGGCAACGGCATTGCGGGACGCGCTGGAAGACGCTTCCCTTGCCGAACTGGAGGGACAGGAGTTTCTGGGGGAGTATCTGGGCGAGACCGACCCCATCGGCTTGGATAAGGCAAACCCTGTCTCCCATATCGCCTATGGCTACGCCGCCGAGGTGGTGATTTTGGGGGAGGATGGGAAAATATCTCAGGTGGTGGCTGCGCATGACGTGGGCCGGGCCGTGAATCCCACCGCCCTGGAGGGACAGATAGAGGGCGGCGTGGTTATGTGCCTGGGCTGGGCTTTGACAGAGCGCTTTACCCTGATAGACGGAAAGCCGCAGGAGAAGTTCGGAACCCTGGGCCTGCTCCGGGCCGACCAGATACCGGAGATCACCACCGTCATCGTAGAGAAAAACCCCTCCGACCTGGCCTGCGGGGCCAAGGGCGTGGGGGAGATAGCCGCCATCCCGGCGGCTCCGGCGGCGGCCCTGGCCTACTGGAATCGGGATGGTATTTTCCGCACAAGCCTCCCCCTGGAGGGGACGCCATACAGCCGAAGGAAATAACCACGGTATATAGGCGAAAGACGCTGTAATTTCGCTGACGAGTTCATTTTGGGTTCATACTTTCCGGGTATACTACCGTCAAAAAAATTCGGAAAGGAAGCTGCAAGTGGACAACGACAAAATTACCCCTACTATCCAAAGCTCTCTCCGGCATATTCTGAAAATGCCGAAGGAATGCTATGGGGCCAGCGGCGTTGTGGTTAACGGACGCCGCATCAAGAGCCTTGTGTTCACCACGGATGTGGCGATTATCCGCAACTGCGACGCGGATGCAGTGTTTGCCGTCTATCCCTTCACGCCCCAGCAGGCCATCAGCGAGGCGCTGGTGCGCTATTCCTACATCCCGGTGTTCTGCGGCGTGGGCGGCGGAACGACCAAGGGGATGCGCACCGTGGGCCTCGCGAGAGATGTGGAGTGTCAGGGGACCATGGGCGTGGTGCTGAACGCGCCTATCACAAACCTCAATCTGCTGGCTGTAGCCAAGGCAGTGGACATCCCGGTCATCATCACCGTGGTGAGCGAGGAGACGGACATCGCCCAGCGTCTTGCCTCCGGCGCGTCCATTCTGAACGTGGCCGGCGGCCCCAATACCGCGAACATCGTGCGGAAGATACGGGAGGATTTCCCGGATGTTCCCATCATTGCGAGCGGCGGCAGCACCGGCGAGATGATAAAAAAGACCATAGACGCCGGGGCGAACGCCATCACCTACACCCCGCCCTCTACAGCGGAGCTGTTTAAGTCGATGATGCAGCGGTATCGCGAACAATAAAAAGATACCACCGGCACAGAGCGGATGACGTTCTGTGCCGGTGGATTTTATCGCAGGCGGGTGTGTTTATACATCGGCGGTTAAGAGCTGGCGGCTTTTCCAGCGGCCTGTGGCGAAGTATATCCAGCCGCATATGACGGACACAAAGCCCGCCAGGGCGTTGCCCCACCAGTAGCCGTACAGCCCAAGCCCTGCGGGGCCTGCCAGCAGAAGGCTCAGGCCGATGCGGGCCGCGACGCCGTCTATCAGGGCAATCACGAAATTCAGCCGCACGTTGCCGACGCCGCTTATCAGCCCCAGCACCGGGGCCATCAGGGCGAAGGTCAGGAACATCCATATCATGATGAACGTATAATCGCCCGCCATGGCCAGCACTGCCTCGTCCGAGGAGAAGATGCCGAACACAGCTCTTGGAAACAGCAGGAAAAGCGCGGAAAGCACCACCCAGTAAATCATACAGATGCCTGTGGACGTGAACAGGGATCTCTTCACCCGATCCGTATTGCGGGCGGCGATATTCTGGCCGGTGATAGTAGCCTCCGCTGTCTGCATGGAGTTTGTGACGATGCTGCAAACGGAGTTGAGCTTGCTCCCCACGCCGCCCACAGCCGAGGCCACCACGCCGTAGACATTGACCCAGGAGTTCACACACATCATGGAGATGTTAATGGCGATTTGCTGAAAGGCCAGCGGCGCGGCCAGGCTGATGACCACCCGTAAAGTGCGCTTGTGGATGCGAAAGCTCTCCCGCTTGAAGTCGAAGCCGAAGGTCTCCCGGTGCTTATAGAGATATATCAGCGCGAACAGGAAGCTGACGAGCTGGGCCAGAGAGGTGGCGATAGCCGCGCCCTTGGCCCGCATACCCAGGCCCCAGACCAGAATCAAATCCAGTATCATATTGGTGATGGCCGCCGCCGCGATGATGTACATGGGCCGGGTGGAATCGCCCATGCCCCGCAGCACGGAGCAAAGGGTACCGTAGCCGTAGGTGAAGGGAATGCCCAGGCAGCACCAGAACATATACTCCGTGGCGTCCGTCCACGCCTCGCTGGGCGTATTTAAAAGCCGCAGGACGGGGTTTTTAAATATAAGGCCCAAGCAGTGACGGCCACGGCCAAAATGACGGTGAAGGACAGAGAGGTGCCAATGGTGCGGCGCACGCCCTCTGTGTCCCCGGAGCCGACCTGCTGGGATATGAAAATCTGACAGCCGCTGCCCAGGCCGCTGCCCAGGGCGTACAGCAGGAAGGTGATTTGCCCGGAAATCGAGACGGCGCTCAATCCCTCGCTGCCCACTACCCGGCCTACCACGGCCAGGTCTACCAGGTTATACAGGGTTTGCAGAAGATTTGCCAGGGCCAGCGGAGCGGCGTACAGGAGAATCTGCTTTGTCAGCGGACCCCGTGTCAAATCGTTTATCATGGTTTTCTGCTTCATTACGATAAATATAAAATGGCCGGAGCCGTTCCTTTCTGAAAATTCAAATTCATTGCATAAGGAGGAGAGTAATTGGAACTCCCGAAAACCCATAGGGTCTCCGGGAGTTATCTTGTGTTTCCGTAAAACCGCCTCACCTGGGGAGACCCAGGCGAGGCAGCGGTGTGATTAGAACAGGCCAATGACGTTGAAGGCAACGATCAGGCCGGAGAACACGATGGACACGGTGGAGCAGAGCTTGATAAGGATGTTCAGGCTGGGGCCGGAGGTGTCCTTGAAGGGATCGCCCACGGTGTCGCCCACGACAGCGGCCTTGTGCTGCTCGGAGCCTTTGCCGCCGTGATTGCCGCGCTCGATGTACTTCTTGGCGTTGTCCCAAGCGCCGCCGGCGTTGGACATGAACACCGCCATGGCGAAGCCGGTGACGGACACGCCGCCCAGCAGACCCACAACGCCGGTCGGCCCAAGAATCAGACCGGTGACGATGGGAACGATGATGGCGAGCAGCGCGGGGATGACCATCTCATGCAGCGCACCCTTGGTGCAAAGGGAGACGCAGGTGGAGTAGTCGGGGTCGGCCTTGTATTCCATGATGCCGGCGATCTCCCGGAACTGACGGCGAACCTCCTGTACGATGGACTGGGCCGCGGTCTGCACCGCGCTCATGGTGAAGGCGGAGAACACGAACACCAGCATGGCACCGATGAACAGGCCCACCAGAACAGTCGGGCTGGTCAGGGTGAAGTTCAGAACCACGTCGGTCTTTTCCTGCACGATGTTCACATAGGAAACCAGCAGGGCCAGGGCGGTCAGGGAGGCGGAGCCGATGGCGAAGCCCTTGCCGGTAGCGGCAGTGGTGTTGCCAAGGGAGTCCAGGGCGTCGGTGCGGTCGCGGACTTCCTCCGGCAGACCGGCCATCTCGGCAATGCCGCCGGCGTTGTCAGCCACGGGGCCGTAAGCGTCGGTCGCAAGAGTGATGCCCAGGGTGGACAGCATACCAACACCGGCAATGCCGATGCCGTACAGGCCTTGGTTGAAAGCGGCGGTGAACAGGCCGTTCTCATCCACGATGGTGGAGGAGCCGCCAGCGGCGAAGTAGCTGATAAGCACAGCCGCGCCCACAATCAGGATGGAGGCCATGGTGGACTTCAGACCCAGGGAGATGCCGCCGATGATGATGGTGGCGGAGCCGGTCTCGGAAGCCGCGGCCAGGTTCTGGGTGGGCTTGTAGTTATCGGAGGTGAAGTACTCGGTGAAGTAGCCGATGGCGGTGCCGCCAGCCAGACCGCACAGAATAGCGATGTAAATGCCCCAGCAGTGATTTTCCGGGCCGAGGATGAAGTAGCACAGAGGCGCGGCCAGAACAGCGCTCAGGATAGCGGCGCTGTAGGTGCCGGTGCGCAGGCTCTTCAAAAGGCTGAGCTGGGTGGCGTCCTCCTTGGTCTTCACCAGGAAGCTGCCGATCAGGGAGCAGATGATGCCACAGACGGCCAGAGCCAGAGGCAGGAGCATACCGGCCCAGCTGTAGCCGGCCACAGCGCCCAGAGCGAAGGTTGCCAGGATGGAGCCAACATAGCTCTCGTACAGGTCAGCGCCCATACCGGCCACGTCGCCCACGTTGTCGCCCACGTTGTCGGCGATGGTGGCGGGGTTGCGGGGGTCGTCCTCGGGGATGCCGGCCTCTACCTTGCCGACCAGGTCAGCGCCCACGTCAGCGGCCTTGGTGTAGATGCCGCCGCCCACACGGGCGAACAAAGCCATAAAGGAAGCGCCCATGCCGTTCATGACCATGATGTTGGCCATGGTGGTGGCGTCCATGTGGCCTATGTATTTCAGACCGAAGAACCAGAGGGTGATGTCCAGCAGGCCCAGGCCCACCACGGTGAAGCCCATGACGGTGCCGGAGGAGAAGGCCACGTTCAGACCCTTGTTCAGCCCCTCCTGGGCCGCGTTGGCAGTGCGGGCGTTGGCGTTTGTGGCTATCTTCATGCCGATAAGACCCGCCAGCATGGACCAGATGCCGCCGGTCAGGAACGCGAAGGGCGTTACCCGGGAGAGCATCTGCCCCTTGGAGGCAAAGGCGATGATGAGCAGAATGACAAACACAACAGCGAACACCTTGGCGACAGTGGTGTACTGCGCCTTCAGGTAAGCATTGGCGCCCTCGCGGATGGCGGAAGCGAGCTTGACCATCTTCTCGTTGCCTTCAGAGAACTTCATTACCTTTCTTCTCTGCAGGGCGGCGAAGATGAGCGCGATTGCCGCACCCACGAAGCCGATCCAGAATATGTTTTCAACCATTTTTGAACCACTCCTATCAGTAAGTATTC
>JAJBVW010000157.1 GCA_020866945.1 Oscillospiraceae bacterium | reverse complement strand
CGCTGACCTCTTGAATGCCATTCAAGCGCTCTCCCAGCTGAGCTATACCCCCAGACGGCTTGTCCTTGGAGCTTTGCGCTCCTCAGAACAAGCGTAATTCTACCACGTTTGATTGTTGCTGTCAATGATTTTTTTCAAAAATCTGAGAAATTTTTTTAGAGAAGCTCGTTCAGGTCGCTTAGCATACGGTCAAACAGATCCAGCTCCTCCGGGGTGTAGGATTTCTTCAGCTCTTCCACGCCGTTGGCGATGAAGGGGTAATCCGTATTATAATAGGAATAGAACCGGTCGCCCACGGTCACGCGGCATTCCCGCCGATCCTCCTCGGAGGTGGTGCGCATGGCGTAGCCCTTGGAGACCAGGTTGTTGATTTTATAGGTCGCGTTGGGCTGGGAAATGCCCAGCGTGTCCGCAAAGGTGCTGACGGTGGGATTTTTCAGCAGATAAATGACGTCGGCGGCGTAGGCCTCTGTGGCGCTCAGGGAGCCGTCCCGCTCCTTGACGCGGCTGAACAGCTCGTGATAGTGCTTGAGCCGGAGCTTTTCGTAAAGCCTTTTGATTTGTTGGTAAAGCATGATGTTTCCTCTCCTGCGAATTGGTCATTATTTTATCTCTTTTGCGGGGCATTTGTCAATCCCTGGAAAAATCCGAGGGCAGGGGAGGGGCTTATTCCTCGCGCTCCAGGCCGCGCCATTTCATCAGGGCGAGATATGTCTCTCTCGCGGAGGTCAGGCGATCCCGGCCTATGGGGAGAACTTGGCCATTGTCCAGCAAAACGCTGCGGGAGGTAATTTTCTGGATGTAGCGATAATTCACAGCGAAGCCCTTGTGGATGCGGATAAACCCCATGGGAATAAGCTGCTGCTCCAGCTCATGCAGGGAGGTGCGAATCAGAAACGGCTCGTCCTCGTCCACAAGAAACAGCTTCTGGGTCTTGCCTGCGGCTTCGATATATAAAATGTCGTCCGGGCCGAAGGCGCGGTGAACGCCCTGCGTGTTTTGCAGCACCACGCGGCCAACACGCTGATGCAGGCTCTGGACATAGGCGTCCATGACGCCGGGCAGCTCCTGGGAAAAATGCGCCTTGCGGATGAAGCTCCAGGGGTGGGCCTCAAAGACCTCATAGACCCGTTCCTCCATATTGGAGACATAGATGATGTCGGCTGAGCAGCCCTGCTGCCGAAGAAGCCGGCCCAGCAGGACGCCGTCCATGTCCGGCATATCAATGTCCAGGAAGATGAGCTGAACGCTCATGTGTCCCAGCGCTGTCAGCAGCTCCCCGGCGGAGGCGGTGGGCAGGATTTCCGCGTCTATCTGGAGGCTGCGGCATATTTGAGAAACCTCTGTCTCCATGACGGCGCGAAACGCCGGGTCGTCGTCGCACAGCGCGATTTTAAAGCGGCTCATGGTTCCTCCTCCATATACAGCATAGCGTCCGTGGTGAAGTAGCCCCCGTCCACGCGGAAGGTGACGAAGCCGTCGTATTTTTCCGCGACGCGGCGGATAATGGGAATGCCGAAGCCGTGGGCGGCGGGGTTTTTCTTGGTAGTGGTTAGGTTGTCCGCTGTCACATCCTCGGCCACGGGGTTTTTCACGGAGATGAAAAGGCAGCCCTTTTCCGTGTGCAGCGTAGCCCGCACCTGGCTGCCTCCGGCCCGGACACAGCCCTCCACGCTGTTGTCCAGCATATTGGACAGCAGAGAACAAAGGTCTTCGTCCGCAATGCCTATCCGCTCCGGTACGGCGGCTATCACGTCCAGCCTCACCCCGGCGGCTTTGGCGGCCGCGGCCTGATGGGCAATGACGGAGGTGATGACCCCGTTCGGACAGCGAAATTCCTCCAGCAGCGGCAGGCTTCGCCCGGCGAAATCCTTGAAATACTGCTGGAGCTGGTCATACTGTCCCTCGCGCAGGAAGGTCTCCATGACGGAAAAGTGGTTTTTCAGCTCATGCCGAAGGCTTTGATATTCACGGTACAGCGCCTCTGTCCGCTGGTAAAACTCCTGATCCTGCTCAAATCTGGTCTGCATGGCGGCCATTTCCGAGGCCCGTCGATGCTCCTTTACCAGCACATGATAGAGGTAATATATCATGAGGTTTACCACGAAAAAGGCTGGCAGAATGATACTCAGAACGACGTCCTGCCCCAGAGAGAAGTTACTGTGGCCGCTTAGTATGCGAACGGCGAACAGACAGGCCACGGAGATAACGGCAATGATTAGCATGGAAAGCCAATAGGCCGCAGGCATCCGCGCCGACCCGTCCGGCCGAAACCGAACGATGACCGCAAGCGCTGCCGCCAGCAGAAAAAACTGGCATATGTTCACCCATGTCAGGGACATCAGCGGCATGAATATCAGAGAGCTGATGGACTGTGCCCAGTTTATCTCCGCCACCACGGCGGAGGCCATGACTATTCGTATATGTGCGGGCTGAGGGCTTAATACTGCGGCGAAGAGAATGATAAGTCCCGTCAGCAGCAGATGCGTGGCAACGCCCACGGCGGTAAAGCCGGATACCATGGGCAGCATAAAAGAATATGCCACCGCGCCCACAAGGCAGGTGCCAAGCATTTTTCCTGCCAGCCGCAAAAGCGCCTGCCGGCCCAGACTGTCATAACCCAGAACCAGCGCCGCCAGCGCCAGCGGGATAAGATAGCTCTGATAAAACGCGCCGGAAAACCAAAGGACGTTCGTCTGAAAGACGCGCCAGACGGCGGAAAGGTATACGGCCACGCGGCATCCCCCTTTTTGTTCATTAATAATAATTATATCGAAAATCCATGTCCATGTAAAGTGGGAAAGGTGCGGTACAGGGGATAAAACAACCTTGTGATTCGTCAAAGTGAATAAAAAACCGGCGCGGCAGAGTGTGTTGTTTGTGCCGGATTTGTGTTGTTTGCGCCGGAATGATTGAATCCGAGAAGAAATTTTTGTAAAATAATTGTCACAATAGCGCAGCGTGTCCGCTGCACAGCAACCATGAAAGGGAGAACGATTATGAAGAAGCTTATCAGTCTGATGCTTTGCCTGTGCATGGCGCTGGCGCTTTGCGTGCCGGCAGCTGCCAGCGGAGAGGCATCTGCGGAAACGGCTCAGGCTGTGGATGAATATGCCGCGCTGAGCCTGGAGGGCGCTTCGTGGACGCTGGATGAGAGCGTTTCTGCCTGGTGCCTTACCGGCGTGACCTACTGCCTTGAACCGGTGGCGGGCAAGGAGGTCATGAATATCTTCGTCCCCGCCGCCTATATGACGGAGGACGGCAAGCTTACCAGCGCGGTGGTCAACGGCTATAACGCGCAGACCGCGCCCATCATCTATGTGGTGGACATGGGCGGCTATGCGGAGGCCAACGCTGTCAGCGCTTCGCGGGTGGCGGATTATCTAGCCGCCGGCTATGTGGTGGCGTCGCCAAGCACCCGCGGCAAAGCCACAACGGATGAGGACGGCAATTTTGTCGGCAAGGGCGCGGCCAGTCTGGCAGACCTGAAGGCCGGCGTGCGGTTTTTGAAGTATAACGACGATGTCCTCGCCGGCAGCGCGGAGATGATTGTCGTGACCGGCACCAGCGCCGGCGGGGCTATGTCCGCGCTGCTGGGAACCACCGGGAACAATGCCGCTTATGACGAGTATCTCGAGGAGATTGGCGCCATCATGACTGAGGGGGACGACGTTTACGCCTGTCAGTGCTATTGCCCCATTACTTCTATGGAATATCTGGATGAGGCGTATGAGTGGTATGTATACGGCCAGACCGAATATAACGGAACGGAACTGACCGAGTTCCAGCAGCAGCTCAGTCTTGATCTCGCGGCGCTGTACCCCGACTATGTAAATTCCCTTGGCCTGGAGGATGGCGACGGCAATGTGCTCACACTCGACGGGCTGCGTGAGGGCAGCTATTATGACTATATCGTTGCGCTCCTGGGGGAGAGTCTTGCCGCTTATATTGAGGAAAACTATTCCACCACGGTTTCCGGCATGAGTTCTTATACTTATATTGATGAGGAGGCGGCTCAGGCCTATATCGACGAGCTGAACGCGGACGGCGAGTGGGTGAGCATGGAGACCACCACAGCCTCCGTAAGCACCGGTCCCAGCACGATTGTGGAATATGTCTCCGGGGTGAGCTGCACCGTTGCCAGCCTGGATGATTTTGTGTCGGCCCTGTATCCGAGAGGGAAGAGCTGCCCGTCTACGGACGCGCTGGATTATTCAGGCGCGGCGAACCAGGTGTTCGGTACGGCGGATACAGACCTTGTTCATTATTCCACTGTCATTGCCAGCCTGCTGGCAGAGAACGATTACAGCGGTCTTGCGGGCTATGAGGAGGATTATGCGGCGAGCTATGCCGAGGCATATGACCATGAGGACACAGTGGCGCTGCTGAACCCCCTGAATTATTTGCAGGACAGCGACACAGCCGCCTATTTCCGCATCCGGGTCGGCACTGCCGATGAGCACGCTCCCGTGACCCAGAGCCTGAATCTGGCCCTGGCCCTGGAAACCTATACGGACGCCACGGTGAACTACGCGTTCGCCTGGGAGCAGCCCCACGGGGAGGCGGAGATAAACGCCAATGACCTCATGGACTGGATAGAGCGCATCTGCAAGTTTGAGGCGGAAAAGACCGACGACCAGATAGCCGAGCTGCTGAATCTGGATAATATGGAATACACCTGGAATCTCTCCGGCTCCGGGGACAGCGCGTATTATGTTCTATCGCCCATCGTGGAGGTGGCGAATCCTGAGCTTGCCGATTATCAGGGCTTGAGCGTGGCCATTCCCGCCTATTACGTCAAGGGCGTGAATGAGGACGGCAGCCTGGAATTTGACTATGATTACGAATTTGAAAACCCCAACGGCGTGACCTATACAGCCGCCACGGCTCCCATTATTGTAAATACCGGCGCGGCAGGCTATTCCGCCGGAACGACCAGTCAGGCCGGGGGCAGCTATGTGGCCTATGGTTATATTAATGTGGCCTGCGGCAACCGGGGCAAGAGCCTTTCCGCGGTGAACGCCAGCGGCGAGAGCTACTACTGTGGCGACGCGCCCTATTGCCTGGTAGACCAGAAGGCGTGTGTGCGGTGGCTGAAATACAATATCGCCCTCGGAAACATCTGCGGCGATGCGGAGCGCATCGTGTCCACCGGCGGCTCCGGCGGCGGCGCGCACAGCCTGATGCTGGCCGCTACGGGCAACAATCCGGACTTCTATCCTTATCTGGAGGAATCCGGCGCTATCATGCGCTATACGGACGAGAGCGGCAATGTGATTGAAATTTCTGACGCCATCTGGGGCTGCTGCCCTTACAGTGCTATCACGAATCTGGAAGAGGCCAATATGGCCTATGAGTTTGAGAGCGGGCTTGCCGCCGGGGATGCGCTGCTTTCCCGCTATTCCGAGTTCCGGCAGATACTTAGCCAGGGCGAGAGCGAGGAATATATGGCCTATATCAATGCCCTGGGCCTGACCTACGACATAGACGGCGATGGGGAGCGGGAGACGCTTTCCATCGAAAACGACAGCGAGACCGACACCTGGTCGGGCACCTATATCGAACTAATGGAACAGGTAGCGGAGGAGCAGCTCGCCTGGTATGTGAACAATATTCCCGACGATGAATATGACTGGGTTTATTCCTTCGAGGGGGAGACCAACGGGGAAGCATATCTCCTGGGCGATTATGCCAGCTCCAGCGCCTCCGGCGAGGCCAGCAGCCAGACCGAGGGCTATGCCAGCGAATCCGACGGCACGGCCGGCGGCACAGGAAATGACCTGACCGACTGGGTCACCTACTGGTTCAATGAGGACGGGCAAATTGAGATTGACTTTGACATTGCCGATTTCATGACCTATCGCGGCCGCAGCAAGACGAACCCCTCTTTTGACGACCTTGACCTCGGTCAGGCGGAGAATCAGGAGTTTGGCGATGTGGATCAGGACTTCAAGCACTGGGACATCCATGTGCTGAACGCCATGGACGAGTATTATGACGAGCTGGCCGCCGCATACGACGGAGATGCTACGCTGTATGACAGCTTTGAGGAGCTGTATGAGGCGTATAAGGCCGATATTGAATCCACGCTGGCAGGGGATAAATACGGTCAGAACATCGTATATCTCTATAACCCCCTGAACTATATTCTTGACCCGGAGACGGAGCTGCCCGCCTGGGTGCATATTGTCCACGGCACGGCGGACACAGACAGCAGCGTTCTTATCTCCATGAACGACGGCGTGGCCTTTGACATGATGGGTGTGGACAGCTATTTCGCCTGGAGCTGGGACGACCACCATGTTGCCGGTGACCCGGTGGGAACCACCATGCAGGGCTATATTGACGCCATGGTCCTGGCCGGTTATTGATAGCAGAACCGGCACAAAATCTGTGAAATATGCCGGGGCGCAAGCCCGTCCCGGCTATTTTAAAAAATTTGATTGAAAAGGAGCGTAAGGTAATGAAGAAGCTATTGGCACTTATCCTTGTGGTGTGCATGGTGCTTTCCCTCTGCACCGTGGCCTTCGCCAGCGGCGAAGCCTCCGGCGAGGCATCCGCGGAGAGCGAAACCGCCTATTACACCACGGAGGACATGGAGCCGTCCAGCTATGCCTATCAGGTGTCCGACACAGGCCGTCAGTCCAAGGACGCAGGCCATGTCTACATCGGCTACGACATAGAGGACGGCGATCTGGTGGCGGAGGAATCCGTCTGGACTGAGGAGGACGCCGTGTCCTTCACCGCGGACGGGGAATATGACGCCGTCATCGACATGGACGTGGAGGTGGAGGGTGCCGGATTTACCTCCGTGCGTTCCACGGGGGACAGCACGGCGTACATCACCGGCGACTACTACATCCACGACGACACGGACGGCTATTATGCCTCCGACTTCACCGGCACCGGCGTGTCCTTTATCTCCAACCTGGGCAGCCATATGGTCATTGAGGACGTGAATTTCACCTCCGAGGGCTTTGTGCGCGCCTTTGCCATATGCTATGGCACCAAGATGAGCATGAACGCTTCCGCCGATGCGGTCTCCACGGTGCTGGACATCCGCAACTCCACCGTCACCACCTATGGCAAATATGCCTTTGACGCCTGGGAGGGCTATACCTCCAGCGCGGACACCTCCATTATGATCACCCCGCCCTATGTGCTGGGCATTTATGGCGGCATCCGCACCATTAACGTACTGGGTACCCGGTCGACCCTTATCATCGAGGGTTCCAGCCTGGCCTCCGGCGGCTGGGGCGTTCTGTCCTCCGACGGATGCGACACCCCCTATTTCTGGATCATCGACACCACCCTTTCCGCCATCCCGGAGAGCGAGGGCGGCATGAACAGCGGCTGGGCCATCTTTGGCTATGACGAGGACGCCTACGGCTCCGCGTATGGCTCCTATCTCATCGGTGACGCCCAGGAGTACTTCTACGGCGTGAACTTTGAGGGCCTGACCTATTGCTCCATCCTGACCGGCGGCGACGCCTTCATCGACAGCATCCGCGCCGGGGACGAGATAGACCTGCTGGACGCCGCCACGGACGAGGTCATCCGCACCTATACGGCGGAAGAGGACATTATCTCCCATGTGAACACCGTGTTCGGCTGGATGGCCCACAACGAGGGTACCATCACCGTGGGCGACGTGGTCGTCACCCCGGCGGAATGTGTGTTCCTGTATAAGAGCGCGGACGTGGCCTTCACCCTGGACGGCACCACCGCCCAGCCCGGCAACGGCATCCTGCTGCAAATGATGGACAACGACGACAACGGCTTCTCCACCTATCAGACCGAGGCCGCCGGTGTTCAGACCGAAGCTGCCAGCATGAACGTGTCCTATGCCTTCACCACGGACACCGCCGTGCAGGAGGGCAAGACCTATTATCAGCGCGTGGACGAGGACACCTATGTGGAGGTGGAGAATCCCACCGATGAGGGTACTGTGGATTACTATGAAAAGACCTACAGCGGCAATAACGTGACCCTCGACCTGATGAACAACGATTACGAGGGCGATATCTGGAACGCCACCGGCTATTACAGCGAAAACGGCGACGTGCTGACCGTCACCCTGACCGACGCCACCCTGACGGGCCGCATCTGCCTTTCCACCGCGCCTCACGCCATCTCCCTGGAGGGCCGGGACGTGGAGGAGGTCATAGCCGCCATCGACGCGGCCAATGCCGATAACGCCGCCATCGTCTATGGCGATTCCGACGGCCTGGATCCCATCGAGTATGAATTCCTGGACGCGGACGGCAACGTCTGCGAACAGGAGGACGCCGCCTATATCCACTTCACCAAGTGGAGCGTGAACCAGTATTATCTGCTGGGCCATGTGGAGAACTTCGTGAACGTGAACGGCGCGGCGAACATCAATGTCATCGTGTCTGAAGGCAGCACCTGGACTGTCACCGAGGAGAGCGTCATCAGCTATCTGAAGGCGGAGGGCGATGTCTACGGTACCCTGACGGAAAATGACGATGGCACCATCACCCTGATGCCCGGCGACGAGTTGATCCCCGCCGGGGAATACGGCGTGCAGGCCGTGGTCGGCTCCGCTTCCAGCTCCAGCGCCTCCGGCGAGTCCAGCGGCGAAGCGTCCGGCGAGGCATCTGGCGAAGCATCGTAAAGAGAGTGTCCGGCTTCCTCAATCGAGTCTTTCCCGGCTGGGGAAGCCGCATTTACTCAGTTTATTATTTCATTTTTTAGGAGGAATCACATGAAGAAGACACTATCTATTATACTGGCCCTGGCGCTGGCGGTATGCCTGTGCGTGCCGGCCCTTGCCAGCGGCGAAGCGTCTGGCGAGGCGTCCGCCGTGGAGGCTGTCATAACCGTTACCGACGGCGTGGCCACCCTGAACGAGGATTACCTCGCGGAGCATGAGATCGAAATGAGCTACGACGCCCTGGACGATTCCGGCGTGGATGGCCTGGTGCTGGATACCAGCGATATGCTGGTCTCCGCCGTGGCGGTCAGCGGGGACGATTCCGTGTTCACCATCTCCAACGCGGAGATTCACCTGGGCGTGAACGAGGAGACCGCCTATGTGGCCAGCAGCACCACCGCGGGCAGCGGCGCGCTGGTCAGCAGCGGCACCCTTTACATCACGGACAGCACCATCACCGTGGACGGCGGGGCCAACGGCGCGGAGGGCGGCCACTATGCGGTGGAGGCCTACAGCACCGGTACCCTGGTGGTGAACAACTCCTCCATGATTCAGACTGGGCGCGGTGGCGCGGACGGCCTGACCGATGAGAGCAACGAGCCTGGCTCCAACAACGGCCTGCTGATTGCCGGGTATGCCCGTTCCAGTATGTCCATCGGCGCGTCTCAGACCTATTACTATAATTCCTATGTGGAGACCGAGGGCTGGGCCGCCATGTCCACCGACTCCGCCAGCGGCGGCGGCCTGGACTTCTATTCTTATAATTCCGAGGCCTATGCCGTCTCCGGCGGCTATGGCATTTACGCCGACTCAAGCTGCCGGGACTGGCTGTACGCCACCACCCTGCGGGGCGCGGAGCATGGCGTCATCATCTCCAATAACGGCGCTGTCCATGTATACAGCGGCGCTTCCGCCACGGAGGAGGACGCGCTGGCCTATTACCCTGAGAATGGGGAGCTGACCGACGCCGGAAGCCTTATCGAGGCCGGGCGCAACTGCTTCTATATCCACTCTCCGGGTACCGGCTCCGCCTTCGGTCAGCAGGCGGTGGTGGAGGTCATGGATTCCACCCTCCGCACCTCTGAGGAGCTGAACGACCAGCAGACCCTGGTGGATTACGCCGAGAAGTACAGCCAGGGCGTGGCGGATTATCTGGACTTCATCCGTGGCTCCATCATCCTTGTCAAGTCCCACTCCGCGGACATCGACCTGACCAACGTGGAGATCGACAGCTATTCCAACACCATTCTTATGACCGCCCTGAACGCGGACAGCTCCAGCCGGTATCTTTACACCGGCAATGAGGACACCGCCACCAGCCTGACCATGACCGACATGGACGTGACCGGCGACGTGAAGAACTATGACTATCAGCGCAATGTGGAGATCCTGCTGGATAACACAAGCTGGAACGGCGCGTCTCTTGTGTGGGATGCGGAGGACTGGAACGCCTATTGGGATTACGCGGAGGGCATGGACAGTGTCTACTGGTGCAGCCTGGACGCGGAGACCTATAACGTGGCCCACCACGGCACGGCCCTGACCCTGGAGAACGGCTCCGTCTGGACGGTTAGCGCCGAGTCCCAGCTTGACAGCTTGACCATCAGCGCGGACAGCCAGGTCATCTATGGCACGGCCACCGTGGACGGCGAGGCCGTCACTCTGGAGGCCGGGCAGACCTACGAGGGCGATATTATCATCACTGCCGCCGAGGGCGCTTCCGCTGAAGCCGCCGAAACCGGCGCGGACAGCGTGGAGGAGGCCTATGTGGAGTACATCCACGAGTGGCTCCTGGCGGAGCTGGAGGTCAACTCCTCTCTGACCGAGGATCAGGTGGAGAACGAATTCATGCCCCTCATCGAGGCGGGGGATTATGTGTCCTTCCCCGCGGAGATGCTCTATGGCGGGATGCTGGAATCCGGCACAGCCATGACCTTTGAGGAGTTTGCCGCCCAGTATTGATGCGGGTAATAATTGATTGCGGCATGGCAAAACAGGTGAAAATGTCTGATACATTTTTCTGTTTCTGCCGGGAAAAATAAATAA
>JAJBVW010000083.1:3075-10751 GCA_020866945.1 Oscillospiraceae bacterium | reverse complement strand
TATAAGTACATGATGAAAATATAAAACTTAGAGGCTGTGTCGAAACGGGCGTTTTGACACAGCCTCAATGCACCGTAAAAGAAAATTTAAAACCCGGCAACATGGGGGACAAGACCCCTGCTGCCGGCTCAAGGCCACTCCCAATAGTCTGGGTCGTCCTTCAATAGTCTGGGTCGTCCTTATGCTCTTTCCACTCTGGGTCGTCTTTGCGCTTGTCGATTGCCCTCACCCACGGTATTGCAATGGCCGTCGCGACAGCTATCGAAATCGCAACTCTTAAAGGAATCCCCATGCTGTTTTCTCCTTTCAAAGGAATTGGAATGCGCCGCCGGTGTACTGTATATGGAACCCCTGCGACTGCCCTAAGAACTTTAATGTATAATATGCCAGCCGTCATAGCCAATAGATATAGATATTGTGTATACCGCTGCGAATAACTCAATGTATACTACATGAAGATTAAGTATACATTAAGTATATACAGAATTCTGATAGACTCGCTTCTGCTCTTTCAGGAGCTTTTGAAATCTGATGTGTATAATGCAGAGCACAAGACGACCAGGCAGACACGCCTGAAAATGCCCAACAGCCCAGACTGAAAAAAGTCTGGGCTGTTTCCTGATGTATGCGATATGGAATTCTGCCGGTGTATCCGCTGATTTTGATTTGCGGTATTCTGATACACAAATGATTTTTATAGACACATTCC
Source organism: Oscillospiraceae bacterium (assembly GCA_020866945.1). Lineage (GTDB taxonomy): Bacteria > Bacillota > Clostridia > Oscillospirales > Oscillospiraceae > CAJOIG01. The sequence goes on along the minus strand of JAJBVW010000083.1, from coordinate 10,042 downwards.
TCCGTCGGAGACGATCGCCTGGCCGGTGATGGCGCGGGACTCGTCGCTGGCGAGGAAGAGGAGGATATTTGCTTGATCCTCTGCATTAGCAAAAGGAATGGTCATGTCCATGTGGCGCTCTGTGATGGCGAGAAATTCCTTGTCATACAGGGCGTCCTCCCGCCCGTCCATCCTTGGTACCAGCGTCGGCCCTGGACAGAGGGCGTTGCAGCGTATGCCCCGGCCCGCGTATTGCAGGGCGATGTTTTTCGTCATGGCGATCACGGCGGCCTTAGCCGCGGAATAGCTGACCCCGGCGTTGCCGTATACCCCCGCGATAGCGGAGAGGTTCACGATGACGCCGCTGCCCTGGGATTCCATAATGGGCAGGGCGGCCCGGCAGAAGCGCAGCACAGCGGTCTGGTTCAGTTCTATCATCCGCTGCCACATCTCGTCGGTGCATTTGGCGGCGGTCATATGCTGGTCGCCGTCCCCGGCGTTGTTGACCAGAATGTCGATGCGGCCAAAGCGCTCCAGGGCGCGGCGGAACACGTTGTCGCAGTCGGCCTGGCTTGTCACGTCCCCCGGCACGGCAAGGCATACGCCCCCGGCGGCCTCCAGCTCCGACGCAAGGGCTTCCAGCGGCTCCCGCCGCCGGGCGGTCAGAATCAGTTTGGCCCCCTCGCTGGCGAAGCGCCTTGCTGCGGCGGCCCCAATGCCGGAGCTGGCCCCGGTTATCAGAGCGATTTTGTTTTCCAGTCTGTTTCCCATGGCGGCCTCCTTATCGGATGGAGATGGCGGCAGCGAAGGCGTCGTTGTTGGCGTCTCCCAGGGTGCCGCCGCCCTTGGCGCAGTCGCCAACCACATAGACATCCTCCGGGTACTGGGCCAACAGGGTGTCAGCCAAGGCCCTGTCCGGGGTGACGCCCAGGGCTATCACATAGCTGTCTCCCGGATAGACCTGCCCGCTGGCGGTGTGTACGCCGTCCTCATCGAAGGAGACGATGGTCTCTCCGCCCACGCGCTTTACATTATATTGGTCGAGCTGGTGATTTATTTCGATGTGATTGAATACCGGCATTTCCGCCGCCCATTTTTCCACCGGCGGACGGCCCAGAACGGTCACATCTCTGCCCTCCATAGCCAGCATGACAGCGCATTCCAGCCCTACTATGCCCCCGCCGCAGACCACAACACGCTGTCCCACCGGCTTTGTGTGCAGCTCGCAGTCCGCCACAGAGACAACTTTTTCCCCATCAATGCCGGGCAGCGGGGGATGGACGAACCGGGAACCGGTGGTGACGATGACCGCGTCCGGGTTTTCCGCCTCCACCAATTCCGGGGTGACGGCAGTGTTATATAGTATCCTGGCCCCGCACTGCTCTGTCTGGCGGATGTCCCATTGGAGATAGAGGCGCATATACTCCTTGAAGGGGGCCGCCGCCGCGATATTTAACAGACCGCCCAGTTTGTCCGATTTTTCATACAACGTGACGTCGTGGCCCATCTGAGCGCAGGTCTGAGCCGCCATCATGCCAGCCGCGCCGCCGCCGATGACCATGACCTTTTTCTTTGACCCAACCAGGGTGGATAGATCTAAATGCTTTCCCAGCAGAGGATTGATGGCGCAGCGCATACTGGTGCCATAGTTGTTGGCGTTTCCGCACCAGTCGCAGCGGGTGCAGGGACGCACCTGATCCGCCTGTCCCCGCAGGCTTTTGTGTATGAGATCTCCGTCCGCCATATACGCCTTTGCCATGACCACGATGTCCGCCTGCCCGGCGGCGATGATGTCCTCCGCCTCCTGGAGGCTGGTGATGTTTCCCACCACTGCAACAGGTATATGAAGCCTTTTTTTCGCCTCCGCCGCGAAGGCCACGTTCAGCCGCCGCCCCTTGAAATAGGTGGGGATGGTGTAGGTGGAGCCGTAATTGAAAAAGATGTTGCCCCGCGAAACATGAATGATGTCCACATATTCCTGGGCGCGCTCCATGAATTGCAGAGACTCCTCCAGCTGTAGGCCGTCCGGGGTGTCCTCCTGGGCGGAGACCCGGCACTCGATGACCATGTCCGGCACGGCGAACCGTACCGCCGCCAGCACCTCCAGGGGGAAACGCATACGGTTTTCCAGGCTGCCGCCGTATTCGTCCGTCCTGTGGTTGGAGGCGGGGGAGAGGAACTGGGCCAGGAGATTGTTGTGGGCGCAGTGAATCATTAGGATGCGCAGCCCCGCCTTCTGGCAGCGGACGGCGCACTGGACATACTGCTCCCGGATATAGTCCATGTCCACGCGGTTCATGGGCTTGATATACCCCAGCGGCCCGCCATTCAGGGGTACGTCCGAGGGGGCCAGGGCCGGAACATTCGGGGCGCCGCCGGAGCCGCGCCCCGCGTGGGCTAGCTCGATGGACAGCTCCGCTCCGTTATCCCGCGCCGTGCGGACAAGCTGTTCCATGCCGTGAATACAGCGGTCGGCGGTGACGTTCAGCTCGCACGTCCAGGCGCTTGAATTGCTGTGTATCACCGGGGTGTTGCCGATGGTCAGATAGGAGACCCCGGTGTCCGCCTGCCAGGCCACATAGTCCAGCATCTCCTGGGTCACTTCCCCCTCCGGGGAGCATTTCAGCACCACCGTGGGGGCGTATTCCAAGCGGTTTTTCAGGGTCACGCCCCGTATTTTCAGGGGCTGGAACACATGAGGATATAAATTGTTTTTCAGCATGGAAGCATTCTCCCTTTATGATTTTCTCTGTCAGAATGATAACACATTTTCCTGCCGAGGGGAAATACGCTGATTGCAAAGGGGTATATAAAAATCCATATAATCAAATACGCTCCGGCAGCGTGGCAGAAAAATCATTGGCAAGCTCCCGCTCCCGCAGGAAAAATCGGGCAACGATCTCATAAAATTGAAGAGCCGCCTGACTGAGCCGTACCCCGTCCCGGCGCACCAGGCCCAGCCGCGCGGGGGGCAGCTCCTCCCGGATGCGCAGGCAGGTCAGCTCCAGCTCCGGCTCCCGATGCATCAGCTTTAAATAATTAGACACCGGCGCGATGGACAGTCCGCCCCCGTGAAGCGTCATGCTGACCTCCACCCGGTTGTCGTCGCAGAAAAAACGCTGGTTGGGCCGGAGACGGCCCGCGTGGGTCAGCTCGTCTATAAGCTCTCCGTCGTCACGGGAGAGATTGCATATCAGCGGCTGACCGTCCAAATCCCGCAGAGAGACCAGCCTGCTTTTCGCCAGCGGATGATTTTTAGCCAGCTGAACGACCCGTTCGCAGCGGTCAAACTCGATATATTCCAGCCCCTGAAGGGGCGGCGTGCCGAAGATGAAGCCGAAATCCGCGCTGCCGTTCAGCACCCGCTCCACCACCTCGTCGTTCCGGCAGTGGAGCTGGCGGAAGCACACGCCGGGGTGCTGAGAGAGGAAGTCGTCCAACAGGTTTCCCAGCAGGTCAACAATTACGCTGGCTACCCGCACCTGCTCATCCGCCTGGCGTTCCGTCTCCCGCAGGGTGGTCACAGCCTGGTCAAGCTGGCCCAGAATGCTGTCCACATAGCCCAGGAAAAGCCGCCCCGTGGGGGTGAGCTTGATTTTTCCCTTCCGCCGGTCAAACAGGGAGACTCCCAGCTCCTCCTCCAGCCGCTTCAGGCTTGTGGAAAGATTTGGCTGGGCAACATAAAGAATCTCCGAGGCCTTGGAGATGTTCTCCAACCGGGCGATGGTCTGAAAATATTGTAATTGCAGTATGTCCATGGTGTCACCTCCCGGCCATTGTATCACAGCGCGGGGGGAAAGAAAATGGTGCGTTATATGAAAAATCATATAACTTTATCCGGCATGGGTATTTTGCAAAGGAATCAGAGCTGTGATACAATAACGCCATAGAAATCACAAATATATTCTGAAAGGATAGATTTTTATGGAAGATTTTAAAGGAAAGGTGGTCATCGTCACCGGCGCGGCCACAGGGATGGGCCGGGACGCGGCCCTCGCCTTGGGGCGCGAGGGGGCTAAGGTTGTGGCTGTTACCGGCCATAACGCCGCAGCGGGGGAGGAGACGGCCCAGGCCATCCGAAACGCCGGGGGAGAGGCTATATTTATCCAGTGCGACGTGTCGGACGAGGAACAGGTCGAGGCCATGGTGGAAAAGACACTGGCGGTCTATGGCCGGCTGGACTGCGCCTTCAATAATGCCGGCATTGGGCCGGACGGAGTACGGGTTCCCTTTACGGCCCTGACGGAGACCCCGGTGGAGCTGTGGGACAGAACCATGGCGGTGAACGCCAGAGGCGTTTTCCTGTGCCTCAAGCATGAGATACCCGCCATGCTGAAAACCGGCGGCGGGGCCATTGTGAACACCGCCTCCGTGGGCGGTCTGCGGATGGCGCCCGGCTTCGGGGCGTATGGCCCCAGCAAGGCGGCGGTCATCGCCGTCACCCAGACAGCGGCTGTGGAGTATGCCAAACAGGGCATTCGGGTGAACGCCGTCTGTCCCGGGCCGACGCTGGGGACAGAGCTGATGAAAAATTCGCAGGCCACCGGCGGCGCGGCGGCTGGCGGCGACGATGGCCCGCCCATCCCTCTGGGGAAATTCGGCCAGGTGGAGGACATCACGAACGCCGTTCTCTGGCTCTGCTCCGACAAGGCCGGACACATCACCGGCCACGCCCTGTCCGTGGACGGAGGCATGGCGGATATTGGCTGACAGACGCATTTTTTGTTATGCGGAAAAGTCAGAAAATAAGTTTGAACAAACTATGAACATTTGCTGTTACTGAATTGACAGGAACTATTGGAGTATGTATAATGTTCGTATAATTTGCCGAGGAGCAGATTAAAATTTTTTGGAGGTTTCACACATGAAGAAAGCAACCCGTATTCTTGCTCTTGTGGTGGCGCTGATGATGGTCTTGAGCCTGAGCGCCTTCGCGAGCAGCGAGGCGTCCGGCGAGCTGGCATCGGAAGAGGTCACGGCTGATGAGGCCGCTGAGCTGACCGTTGAGAGCATCGAGGACATGACGGCGTCGTCCTACGCCACCCTGGACGCGGTCAACACCCGCAGCCAGGATCAGGGCTACATCTACGTCGGCTATGACGTGGTGGACGGCGAACTGACCAGCGAGTCCAACTGGACTACCGACGACGTGACCGAGATCACCCTGGCCAACGAGGTCGAGGGCGCCGGCTTCACCGCGGTACACTCCAGCGGCGCGGCGTCTGACGTTACCGTCACCGGCACTCTGGTTCTGTATAATGGTGAGGACGATGCCGAGGGCGTTCATGCCAGCGACTTCACTGGCTGCGGCGCGGCGTTCGTGGCGGCAGACGGCGGCCGCATCACCCTGCAGGGCGTGGATCTGACCACCGACGGCTTCGTCCGTGCGGCTGTCATCGTTGATGACGGCGCTGTCGCATGGATCGAGGATTCCAGCATCGTCACCTATGGCGCTAACCCCCTGACCGAAGCCTATGATGGCTATGTCAACAGCGCTACCACCAGCGTTATGCTGTCCCCCCCGTGGGTTCTGGGCATCCAGGGCGGCATTCGCACCGTGAACATTCTTGACACCGAGGCCACCTTCGTGACCGTCAACTCTTATCTGGCCAGCGGCGGCTGGGGCGTTGTCTCCACTGACGGCTGCACCAACCCCTACCTGTACTTCATCGACTCCACCCTGGAGATTCTCTCCGAGTCCGAGGGCGGCATGAACAGCGGCTGGGAGCTGTACGGCTATGATGAGGACGCTTACGGCTCCGGCTACGGCTCCTATGTCATTGGCGCTTGCTATCAGTACTATTATGGCACCACCATCGAGGGTGTCACCTTCGGCGCCATCGCCCGCGAGGGCACCGCAACCTATGCCTCCTCCAACGGCGACATCGATGTTGTCGCTGCTACGGGCGAGGAGCTTGGCACCGTTGAGGGCCAGGGCAACGTGACCACCATCAACGCTGTCATCGGCGTTATGACTCACTCCTCTGAGGATGTGGCTATCAGCTACACCGACGGCACTACTCTGAATGTCGAGTCCGCCGCCGTTCTGTATCGTTCCTCCGGCCACGCTGACATCGTCTTTGACGAGGCCGTCGTGAACTCCAACGCCGGCATCCTGATTCAGATGATCGACGACGACGATTCCACCGTGGGCATGGGCGACATGACCACCATGGGCTTCAACACCTCCCTGGTGGAGGATGCTGGTATGCCTTCTCAGACCGGCAATGAGACCGGCGCTACCGACAGCAATGAGGAGCTGAATGCCACCTTCACCAACGGCGATTACGTTGGCAACCTCTATAACGGCACCGGCTACTATGCCCAGGCTGGCGACGTGATGAACGTCACTGTCGGCGAGGGCGCTACCCTGACCGGCGACATCGCCCTGACCGAGACCTTCCATGGCATTGCCTACTCCGAGAAGGCTGTCGCCTTCGCGGAAGCCGCTGACGGCGTGGAGTATGTGTTCATCGACGAGAACTTTGAGGTCACCGAGGACGAGTCCGAGGCTGTTTACATCCAGTTCACTCAGTTCACCATCAACCAGTACTATATGCTGTGCCGGATGGAGAACCACATCTATTACAACGGCTACAGCGCCATCAATGTCACCGTCACGGACGGCGGCGTCTGGACTGTTGCCGAGGAAAGCCTTATCACCTACCTCAACATCGACGGCGGCACCGTTTACGGTGAAATCATCGAGAACGAGGACGGCAGCCTGACCATCGTTCCCTCTGACGAGGTTATCCCTGAGGGCGAGTACGGCACCGCTGTGGAGGCCAATGTGGCTGAAAGCACCGGTATGGGCAACGTGGGCGGTTCCTCTGAGCCTGAGGGCATCACCGTTGACAGCACCGCCTCCGGCGAGGCTGCCACGGACGAGGCTTCTGATGAGGTCGCGGAGGTCGCGACAGAGGCCAGCGATGAGGATGAGACCTAAGTGGCTGAGAGCGACGAGGAGATTCCCGAGCGTCCTGCCGAC
>JAJBVW010000083.1:2096-3065 GCA_020866945.1 Oscillospiraceae bacterium | reverse complement strand
CGGCATCGACTGATGCAGACTTCGCCCATTTCGGGAAAGAAATTCGTGTAATAAAAATGGGAGCCGCACCTGCGGCTCCTGTTTTTATTTTTATTTCAAAAATATTACAAAATTGTTATAATATGAAAGTTTCTCTTTACATTTTATATGAGCCGTGGTATACTTCCAGCGTGGAAAAGCAAATGGAAAAAATCTGACCAAGCTATCCAAAATTTATTTAAGGAGAACACACAAAATGAAAAAGACTCTTGCACTTCTTTTGGCTCTTGTGATGGTGTTTGCTCTGGCTGCCTGCGGCGGCTCTGACGACACTGCTGAGACCGAGACCGTTGAGGAGACCACCGAGGAGACCGTTGAGACCGAGACCGAGGCTGAGGCCGAGGTTGAGGAGCCTACCGAGGAAGAGGTTGCCGAGGCTGAGGCTGAGGTGGCCGACGCTGGCGATGCCTCCGGCGAGGCTTCTGGCGAAGCTTCCGGCGAGATGGCTCCCTCCTCCGGCGAGTTTGAAATCACTGTGGACGGCGTGACCGGCATCGCTACTTATGAGGACGTAGAGGACGGCGGCGACGAGGCCACCAAGACTTTCCTGATCACCTTCAATGGTGAGGAAATCACCGGCGCCATCGACATGGGCGTTTGGACTGCTGACAATGCCGATTATCAGGCTATTGTTGACGCCGTGCAGGAGGCCTTTGAGGCTGAGAATGGCACTGGCGGTTCCGGCGAGGCTACCGGCGAGATCGAGGGCGCCGAGCTTGGCTAATTAATTCTGATACCTTCCGTTTTTCATCCCATCTTTTCTTCTTACGAAACGTGGCTGTTTTCTGTTTGGAGCAGCCACGTTTTGTTATGCTTGCAAAAAAATGCTGCGCCAAGCGGATGCTGGCGCAGCATAAATCTGATTCATTATTATCCTCATCCCCGGCCCATGCGGTCTCTCAGCGCGTCTGTGATGGCGGCTTCAAAGAC
>JAJBVW010000083.1:0-2086 GCA_020866945.1 Oscillospiraceae bacterium | reverse complement strand
TTCAAAGACAGAGCAGGCGGCGGCATGGTAGTCGTCCAGTTTGGCAGAAACATTGTCCGTGGCAACATTGGCCTGGCAATAGGTGTCCACGTCCAGGATAAACTCCCGGCGGCGGTTGGGTTTGGGGTATTCACCGTTGAAGATGCCATAGCGGATGGTGGCCCGGTCGGTGCCGTAGTTCAGCTCGGTGGTACACATATGCCGTGCCAGCGCCCCATCATTGGCGGCAAAGCGCAGACCACCCAGGAGCCACGGGTTAACATAATTTTGCCAAAAATCTGCTCCCAGACCTGTACCCGCGTCTGCCTGGGGGAGCTTTATTTCGTTTATATAGCGCATACCCAGCCGACGGATGGCAAGGCCGGAATATTGTTCGGCCATGGTGTCCAGCACATCCAAAAACGTGTCCCGCAAAACGCCGTAGCCCTCATAGCGGCGCTCCTCCAAAAACACATACTCGCTGGACATGGCGATACGCCGGGTTTTATCTGCTGCCCAGAAATTGTTTTCCACATAGTTGATGGTGCGCGTATCCTTCACCGGGCATTGGGGTGTTTTGCGCAAGTGAACCTCTGTTTATGTGCGATTCATGCGGTTGCGCTGGGGGAAATCCTCCAGCAGGTCGGGGAAGCTCTCCTCCGGCTGATTCACCATTGGCACCGAACCGGAGACAAAGTCCGCCCGGATGATTACCTGGGAAATAAAGTTGCTGTTATAGTGCGGCATGAGCTGCGCCTGCCTTTCCTGTTGGCGTTATTATTGTGTCTATTATACTGTTTTCCATTCCAAAAGTAAAGCGCACCCGGTTGACAATCTGCCCGATTCGATGGTATAGTATGGGGGCTGAGATTTTTGGACAAAGAAATAATAGGGAGATGTACCCAAGCGGTTGAAGGGTCTGCACTCGAAATGCAGTAGGCGTCTAATCGGCGCGCGAGAGTTCGAATCTCTCCATCTCCGCCAATGGCTCGGTAAGCGGAAGGCTTACCGAGCCATCTTCGTTTTGTTTCTTTGCGTGGTTTCTTGGCTGGAAATTGACCAGGCTTTGCGGTTTTTAGTTGAAGCAGTTTTTACAGTATTCATACCCGCAGCTTTCCGCTTCGCCGAGGGTCATGGTGCTATAATTTTTCATGCCGGAGCAGTCGCTGCGGAGGTGTATCTTGTGGCTGGATGTGCTGACATAGACATCTGAGGTGGAGGGATACCCGTGTATGGAAGTCACTTACTCCTCTCATGAAACGGTAGAAGGATCCGAGGATGATGCGGCTGTTGCAGCGGCGGTGACCTCCAGCGTGGGAGAGATTGTTGCAGAGGTGGTGGCAGTCGGCATGGTCAGGATGACTGCCGTGTTATCTCTGCCGACGTTTAAGCCAATGGTAAACAGGGCGGCGGCAGCGACAATGGACAGAATGAGGAGTATACGGCGCGCGTATTTCATGGCGGAATCTCCTTGGGGTTAATGTGTCAGCAATTAGCCGGTTCTTTTATGGCTTTATAGCATTCTATCATTTCAGGCGACTGGAGGCAAGTAAATGCTGCGGGCCTATGCAGCATCAGTTGGCGTTGTTCTCTTTAAAATGCTGGCTTCAGAGTGAATTAATTGACAGCGGAATAAAAAGTGCTACAATAAAAATGAGGCTGCCACAGGTTTACCAGCAGCCGTTTCGACAGTTAAACAAAGAAAGGCGTGAGGCTGCATGGAGAAAAATAATAAGGTGATGGGTGCTATAGTCGGAGACATTGTTGGTTCGATATACGAATTTGACAATTACCGGCATAAGGATTTTGCCCTGTTTTCCGATGGGTGTTTTGCCACGGACGACAGTATCATGACCATCTCGGTGGCAAAGGCTTTGATGGACTGCGGCGGAGATTATAGCAAGCTCTCCCAGTACGCTGTATCAGCCATGCAGGAGATTGGCCGGAATTATCCCGGATGCGGCTATGGCGGACGGTTTCACGGATGGATATTCAGCGACGAACCTCAACCGTATGAAAGCTATGGCAACGGCGCGGCGATGCGTGTTAGCCCAGTTGCCTGATATGTAATGACCTTTGTCAAGAGGCAATTTGCCCAAAAACAGGG
>JAJBVW010000036.1 GCA_020866945.1 Oscillospiraceae bacterium | reverse complement strand
CCGGGCGATGCTCGTATAGATGCGGGTCAGCTCGTTATATTTGTTGCTGGTCAGGTTTATCAGGTCAACCGCCACCCGGGCCATGAATTTCCCCGTGTCCGCCCCGGCCCGATCGGCCATGGCGAAGGCGTCCTGGGTGCTGTATATCAGGGCGGTAGGGTCGCCGGACAAGAGGGTGCTCTGCCAGGTGCGGGCCACGCCCCGGCCATGGACGGCCACATAGGAGTCCGGGTCAGCCTCCAGGGCCTTGGCATATTCCGTTTCCGCGTCCGCGAACCGGCCGGCCGCCAGATCCCGGTCGGCCAGCGTCAGAAGTTTTTCAACATCAGGGGTCATAACAGCTACCTCCGTAGAAAATATGATTTTATAATATGGCATTCCTGCCGTGCATACATTACAATATATTTTAGCTTGAAACGGGCCGGAAATCAAGGCTATCCTGTCAATTTGCGGAAGAAATATATTCTTCCGCCGCCCGCCCCCGGGGCCGGTCTTTGACACGATGGTGTATTTGTGGTATTGTTATGGGGTTATGAAAAATCGAATTTTGTCACTAATATTAATCATTCTCCTGCTGGTCTCCTTGACCGTGGTGCTGGTGGTGCTGGCGGTGCGGAACGTCCACAAGGAGGAGGCCGTCGAGCCGACGCCTACCGCAGACCCCTATGAGGGTCTGGTGCTGGTGCCTGACGGCTCCGGCGGCACCATGTGGGTGGCCGAGGCGACGGAGCTGACGCCCTTCGCCCTGGACGCTGACGCCTTTTCCGTGACGGACGGCATCGCCTCCTACAGCGGAGACGACGCCACGCTTGTCCTAGGCGTGGACGTGTCCGAGCATCAGGGGAGCATCGACTGGCAGGCCGTTGCGGACGCGGGGATAGAATTTGCCATCATCCGCTGCGGCTGGCGCGGTTACAGCGGGGGCAGTCTGAACACGGACTCACTCTTCCAGGAGAACGTGGAGGGCGCGCTGGCCGCCGGGCTGGACGTGGGGGTCTATTTCTTCTCACAGGCCGTCAGCGTGGTGGAGGCCGCCGAGGAGGCCATCCTCACCCTAGAGCTTATTGACGGGTACGACATCTCCCTGCCGGTATTTTTCGACTGGGACACGATTGGCACCGGCGAGTCCGCCCGCACGGACAACGTCAACGCCAACACCGTTACCGAGGCCTGTCTGGAATTTTGTCAGCTCATCGAGTCGGAGGGGTATGAGGCCGGGGTCTACGCCTATTTGAATCTGGCCTACTTTACATACGACCTTAACCAGCTCAAGGATTTGACCATCTGGATGGGAAACCCCGGCTCCCAGCCGGAGTTCTACTATGAGCACACCTACTGGCAGTATTCCTTCACCGGCAGCGTGGACGGCATCGAGGGAGACGTGGACATGGATGTCATGTACGTCCGCACCGATTCCACGCAGACGGACGAGGACGCGCAGGCCGTGGAGCCGGAGGAGACAGCAGAAGCCGCCGTCACGGCGGATACGACCACATCAGACGCAGACGGCGGGGAGGCAGAAAATTGATTATTTTAAAAGAAGAATACCTGCATGACCAGGCAGGCATGGAGCGGGCCTTTCAGGGCTATTTTGAGGACGTGGCAAAGCAGTGCGACGGCACCTTCAACGCCATGCTGGGGATGAACTTCGTAAGCTGCGATTACGCAAAGCGCCAGGTGACGCTGCGGATGCAGACAAAGCCCTGGATGGCAAACCCCAGCGACATCCTCCACGGCGGTGTCACCGCCTCTGTGCTGGATTTGACCATGGGCCTGCTGGCTCGGTACTGCACCGGCGGCCACATGACCCCCACCATCAGCATGGAGGTCAGCTATCTCACGCCAATCCCCTTAAACGACATCATGGTCGTGCAGGCCCAGATCACCCACCCCGGATTCACCATCTGCCACGCCACCGGCTCCGCCTGGGTAGAGGGCAAACAATCCACCCCCGCCGCCACCGCCGCCGGAACATACTATGTATCGAAGCGGATGGGGTAACGGAAAGCCCCGCAAAATGAATCAAATCCCCCGCTGCGACGCACCGCAGCGGGGGATTTTTCTGTTGGAGCGGAAAGCCTTACCCCAACGGGGCCGGTTCCTCTGCGGGCTGGGTCATCTCCGGCCAGTACCAGCTTTCAAACAGGCGCTGTATCATGTCCAGCAAATCCTCGTCGGAAAGGGCGTCCGGGCTTTGGAGGTTCACGGATATGGCATAAAAGATTCCATAAAAGTATATGTCTCTCACGACCTGCTTTTTCGGGGTGTCATTGCCCATACGGTATACGTTGTGAGTCACATTTTCCCGTATCCTTCTTAAAAAGTGGGAACGGTTCTGCTCTGACAACAGGATGGACACCCGTTCCTTCTGCTCATGAAAGCAGCGAATGACCGTTTCAAAAAACTGCCGCTGCTCGATTTGGCCGTCTGTACGCTGAGAATCCAGGGCCTCCCGCGTGCTTTCCAGAAACTGATCCTCCGCATACTCCACCAGGGCAAAAACATCCTGAAAATAACGGTAAAAGGTGGTGCGGTTGTAGCCGGCCAGATCTGTTATTTCCTGAATTGTAATTTTATAAATGCTCTTCCTTTTCGCCAGCTGGAAAAAGGCGCTCACAAAGGCTTCTCTTGTGGCGTCCGTGACCTCCGGCTGCTTTTTCATGGATGCTCCCCTCCCGGTCAAAATTATGGATTGATGCACTCCGTGTCGAATTTTGGCAGCATTATACAACATATGTCGCCAAAAAAACAAGCACCCGGACGCCATCATGCGACACTTGTTGTAAATTGTCGCTTGATGAATCCCCCGTACCGTGCTATCATAAATCATGCAACAAATGTCGTGCATGGATTCAGACAGAATCCATGCCGACAATACTATTATATCCGTAAATAAATTTTTCAGGAGGTATATATGCTACACATCTTCAGTAACATGAAGGCCAAGGACAGATGGCTCGCGCTTTTGTGCGTGCTGTTTGTCTGCGGCCAGGTTTATTTTGACCTGCGGCTGCCGGATTACACGGCGGAAATCACCGTGCTGATAAGCAGCGAGGTGACCGAGATGTCCCAGTACTTCACCGCAGGCGGGAAAATGCTGGGCTGCGCTCTGTGCAGTGCCGGCTTAACAGTAATCGTCGGCTATATGGCAGCCATGATCGCGGCGGATTTCTCCTTTGACATCCGCGAAAAGCTGTTCAATAAAGTAACGGCCATGGGCAGCGCCGAGATCAAGAAATTCTCCATCGCGAGCCTGATCACCCGCACCACCAACGATGTCACACAGATACACATGATTATCGCCATGGGGCTTCAGATGCTGATCCGTGCGCCTATCATGGCAATCTGGGCCATTATCAAAATCGTTGGAAAAAGCTGGCAGCTCTCCGCAGTTGTCCTGGCGGCGGTCGTGATCGTGGTAGGCTCCATGATTGTGCTGCTTGCCATCATGATTCCAAAGTTCCGCATTGTCCAGCGCCAGATCGACGACGTGAACAGGCTCACGGAGGAAAACCTCAGCGGTATTCGTGTCGTCCGCGCGTTCAACGCGGAAAAATATCAGGAGGACAAATTCGAAACCGCGAACACCAGCCTGATGAAGACCCAGCTCTTCACCGGCCGAGGGATGGCGTTCCTGTCCCCTATCATGATGTTCGTCCAGAGCTGTGTGTCCGTGGCCATTTATTACGTGGGCGCTGTGCTCATTAACGCCATCGACGTACCCCTGACCGGTACGGCTGCGGAGATTGCCACCGCCATCTCCGACCGCTCTGTGATGCTGGGCGAGGTCGTCTCCTTCAGCTCCTACGCCCTGTATGTTATCATGTCCTTCGTGATGCTGCTGATGATCTTCATGCTGCTGCCCCGTGCGGCGGTCGCTGCCAATCGTATCAACGAGGTCATTGATTCCGACATCACTGTGACGGAGGGTACTGAACACAAATCCGACGAAGTCGGGAGCATTGAGTTTAAGAACGTATCCTTCCGCTATCCCGACGCCTCGGAGGACTGCCTGAAGCATATCACGTTTTCGGCAAAACAGGGCGAGACCGTCGCCTTTATCGGCGCAACCGGCTCCGGCAAATCCACCCTGGCCGGGCTGGCCGCGAGACTTTACGACACCACGGACGGAACCGTCCTGCTGGACGGGAAGGACATTTCCCAATACAGCTTTGAAACGCTCTACGATAAGGTTGGCTATATTCCCCAAAGGGCGACCCTGTTTGCCAACACGGTGGAGGGCAATATCACCTTCGGAGACAGCGGACACGCAATAACGGTGGCCGATGTGGAAAACGCGCTGGACATTGCCCAGGCAACGGACTTTGTCTCCGCCATGGACGACGGCGTGAACAGCTGGATTTCTCAGAGCGGCTCCAACGTATCCGGCGGGCAGAAGCAGCGCCTCTCCATCGCCCGGGCCATTGCCAGAAAGCCGGAAATTTTGATTTTTGACGATTCCTTCTCGGCCCTGGACTATAAGACCGACCGCACGCTGCGGCAGCGTATCAAAACCGACCTGAAGGGTACGACCTGCCTGATCATCGCCCAGCGAATCGGCACCATCCGCCATGCGGATAAGATTGTGGTGCTGGATGACGGCGCGGTGGCCGGGATCGGCACGCACGACGAGCTGATGAAGAATTGCCCGGTTTATCAGCAGATCGCCCTGTCGCAGCTCTCTGCTGAAGAGCTTGCGGCGAACGCGTAAGGAGGTGCTTTATTATGCCAGAAAGAAATAACAACAGGTCTTCCCGCGCCCCGATGAGGAGAGGCCCCATGGGCGGCGGCCCTGGCAGCGGCGGAAAAGCAAAAAACATGAGGGGCGCTTTGATGAGCCTTATGTCCTACATCAGAGGCCAGGCGGGCATCATTATCTTTGCCCTGGTGCTGGCAGCTGCCGGCGCGGTATTTACCATCATCGGCCCGAATCAGCTCAGCCGACTGACGGACTATATTTATGACGGCCTTTCCACCACCATTGACATGGACGGCGTTCTGCGGGTGGCGCTGCTGCTGGTAGGTATATATCTTGCCAGCGCGGTATTCAATTTCATCCAGCATTTTATCATGCAGACCGTGACCCAGCGCACCGCCAGACGGCTGCGCGGGGACATTGACACCAAGATAAACCGTCTGCCGCTCAAATATTTCTCCGGCAATGCCGCAGGCGATGTGATGTCCCGCATGACAAACGACGTGGACATGATTGGCCAGGCCATGTCGAACAGCCTGTCGAACCTGGTCACCGCCTTGGCCCAGTTCATTGGGTGCCTTATCATGATGTATTACACCAACTGGATCATGGCGACGACAACCGTTGTGGCCACCCTGATCGGCCTTATCCTGATGGTAGTCATCATGAGCCATTCTCAGAAGTACTTCACTGCCCGACAGGAGAGCCTGGGCGACATGAACGGCTATATCGAGGAGATGTACAGCGGCCATGACGCCATCCGCATTCTGAATGCCGAGAACGAGGTGACAGACAAATTCGCCACCCTGAGCCAGGCGGTGCGGAAAGCAGAGTTTCGCTCTCAGTTCCTGTCCGGCCTGATGCAGCCGCTGATGGCCTTCATCGGAAACCTGGGCTATGTGGCGGTCTGCGTGGTGGGCGCATGGCAGATCATCGAGGGCAATATTACCTTTGGTGTGATCACGGCGTTCCTTATCTATACCCGCCTGTTTGAGTCCCCTCTGCGGCAGATCTCCATGGCCATGACTCAGGTTCAGTCCTGCGCCGCCGCCTCCGAGCGTGTCTTTGAGTTTCTGTCCGAGGAGGAGATGGAGGACGAGTCCAGCAAGACCCAGCGCATCGATACCGTACACGGCGAGGTGGAGTTCCGCCATGTGAAGTTCTCCTATCCCTCCGCGCCGGAAAGGGAGATCATCCACGACTTCAACGTGAAGGTAGCGCCGGGACAGAAGGTGGCCA
This sequence comes from Oscillospiraceae bacterium, assembly GCA_020866945.1. GTDB lineage: Bacteria > Bacillota > Clostridia > Oscillospirales > Oscillospiraceae > CAJOIG01. The sequence goes on along the minus strand of JAJBVW010000036.1, from coordinate 4,826 downwards.
TCGTCGGCCCCACCGGAGCGGGCAAGACCACCATGGTCAACCTGCTGATGCGGTTCTTCGAGCCGACAGGCGGCGACATCCTTATCGACGGCGTTCCTACCTCGAGCATCCCCCGAAGCAACGTACACAGCCAGTTCGGCATGGTTTTGCAGGACACCTGGCTGTTTGAGGGCACCGTCCGGGAGAACCTTCTCTATAACACCCAGGGCGTCACGGATGAGCAGATGATAGAGGCCTGCAAGGCCTGCGGCATACACAGCTTTATCAAGGCGCTGCCCCAGGGCTATGACACCGTCCTCAGCGACAACACGGCCATCTCCGCCGGGCAGAAGCAGCTTATGACCATCGCCAGAGCCATGATTCAAAACAGCCCCATGCTGATTCTGGACGAGGCCACCTCCAGCGTGGACACCAAGACGGAAATGATAACGCAGCAGGCCATGGATAAGCTGACGAATAAGCGCACCAGCTTCGTCATTGCCCACCGCCTGTCCACCATCAAGAACGCCGACATCATCCTGGTCATGCGGGACGGCGACATCGTGGAGCAGGGCAACCACGAGGATCTTCTGAAGCTCAACGGCTTCTATGCAGAGCTGTATAACAGCCAGTTCGAGGAGGTTTCCTGAAAAACATTATAACGAAACGCAGCGAGGCCCCGCCATCCGGTTTTGGATGACGGGGCCTTGACCTATGTTCAGACGCCGTTTTTCGTTTCCTCCGCCGCGTCCTTTGAGGGCGCTTTTTTATACTCATACCACGCCACATTCTCCGCGCTCCCGGTGGTTTCCTTCAGGAAATCATATACCTCGTCGCGGAGCTTTTGACGGGCCTGATGCTCCGGCAGCGTCTTATCCGGCCAGAAGGGGCCGCCGATGGTCACGGCTATCAGGGGCGGGCAGTTTTTAAAGACCCGTCTTTTGCGGTATGTAGTGGCCATGGCAAACACCGGCGCGCCGGCCTGAACGGGATAACCGAAGGAGGCGGCGGGAAAGGGCCGCACCCCGGTATAATAGGGCCAGATGTGGGCCTCCGGGTATATGGTGACGCAGGCTCCCTGGCGGTATCGCTCCCCCAGGGCGTCCATGAACTGCCGGAACTGGTGGAGATTTCCCGGCAGGGGGACGCCGCCCAGCAGCGGCACCAGCGCGCCCAGGAGCTGATTGGACACCGCCCCACGGCTGCCCACCACATAATTCCGCCGGGGAAAGGCGGCCAGGATGGGGGCATAGGTGTCATGGAAGCTCTGGGTGTGGTGGGCATACAGGAAAAAGCCCCCCTTGACCTCACGCAAAGCCTTGCGGTTGTGGACGCGGACGCCGTACAGTGCCTTGTCAATCACCCAGCCCAGGGGAACGGCCAGCACATAATATATGAGAAGCGACAGCAGCCGCCACAGCGGATTCTTCCGCACGAAGGTATAATTCTCCGGCAGCGGTTTGTCCTTCATAGCCAGGGCCGCAAAATCGTCCCGGAGCGGGTCAGTGTAATACAGTGTCTACTTTGCCATCAGACTCCGCCCCTCTCCCCGCCGCCGAGCGGAGGCACCTCTCCATGGCCTGCCACAGCCGTTCCATTGTTCTGGGCCAGCGGCACATCGCAGGCCAGCACGATTATCATAAAGCTATACCCTTGTCCTCCTTGCAGCTTGCGGCCTGCCGTCCCGACGGGGACAATAAAGCAGGCTCTGCTAAAAAATCGCTGTCCCGCGAGGGCAGTTCGTGCGATTTTTTAACAGGGCCTAGTTTAGCAGTTTTATTAGTTTTTTTCAACTGTTTGCCGCAATATTCAACGATTGTTGATACTGCGGCCCGGGAATGCCGCGAGGCATATCCCTGTCCCTTTTTGAATATAGTGCTTCGATACAGGGACTTTTCTGATTATGGCTGCCAGCCCGGGTCTACGAGGGAGTCTACATAGGAGCGCATTTCCTCTTTGGAGCGAATGCGGCCCGTCTTTTCGACCACCTGCCGCCGCTGCGCCTCCGTGAGGCCCGCGAACACGTCCATGGCGTCCGGGTTTTGGGCGAGGGCCATGCCGAAGCCCAGAGGGATGCCCTCCCCGTTTGCAAAATTCTGCTTCACCGTTTCATCACCCGGCCCTTAGTTTGGCCGGGCAGGGGACTTTCTATGCGTTCTCCCCCTCATGCAGACGGCGGCAGAGGGCAATCTCCTCCGCGTAGCCCTCCTCCTCGTTCGGCGTTTCCAATATGAAGGGCAGCGTTTCCAGCACGGGATGGGTCACGATGCGCGCGATGGCCTCCAGTGGGAACACTCCCTCCAGCAGCTTTGCGTGCCGGTCCTTCTTCGCGCCCAGGGTATTTTTGCTGTTGTTGAGATGGACGGCCTTCAGCCTGTCCAGGCCGATGACGCGGTCAAACTCCGCCAGCACCCCGTCCAGGTCGTTCACCACATCGTAGCCCCCATCCCAGATGTGGCAGGTATCCAGGCAGACCCCCAGCTTGTCGCTCAGCTCCACCCGGTCGATGATGGCCCGCAGCTCCTCAAAGCGTCCGCCCAGCTCGCTGCCCTTTCCGGCCATGGTCTCCAGCAGGACGGTGGTGGTCATGGCGGGAAACAGCACCTCGTTGAGCACCTCCGCCGTCTTTTCAATGCCCACCTCTGTTCCCTGGCCCACATGACTGCCGGGGTGGAAGTTATAGTACTGGCCGGGGGTATTTTCCATCCGCTGCAAATCGTCCCGGAAGGTCATGAGAGCAAACTCCCGGACGTTTTCCTTGGCCGCGCAGGGATTGAGCGTATAGGGCGCGTGCGCCACCAGGCGGTCTATGTCCTTTTCCCGGCAGAAATCCGCAAACGCAGCCACGTCCGCCGGGTCTACGGCCTTGGCCGCCCCGCCTCTGGGATTTCTCGTGAAGAAGGCAAAGGTGTTTCCTCCCAGCGCGTCCGCCCGTTTTCCCATAGCCAGATAGCCTCCGGCGGCGGATATATGACATCCAATTCGGAACATAATCTCTCCTCGCTTTTTATATTTTTCCACAAATCGCCGGTTTCTCTGAAATTTTGACGAAATCCATGAGGATTTCATACTGATTTCATAATTACGTCGTACCATAGAAAAGCGGAATGGGGTGTCGTGTCCCCCCTATATTTATTATCCATTGTACCACATTGCCAAATGTGATACAATAAAAAAGCGGATTTTCCGCTTTTGCGTCGAACAGACGCACCCCGCAACAACCATCATACGGGAGGAAACATTACAATGGGAAAACATATCAAGACATGGAACCTGCTCAGCCGTCTGCTGTTTCTTTTGGTATTCGTCATTTCCGTGGGCGTGTTCTTCATGACCCACACCGGCGACAGCTGGGTGGATTTTGCCATCAACATGGCCTTTGACGCCATCGCCGTGCTGTTTCTCGTCATCTACTTTGAGACCTGCGCCCGCCCTCTGGCCAAAGTCGTCTGGGCATTGGACTCCGTGACGCGGGACATCCGCACCTCCGGCGAGGATCAGCGGACGCTCCTCACAAGATACACCCGGGACAGCGCCCCCTTCGGCTGCCGCCGTCTAGATGAGCGCTACGCCGCCTATCTCCAGGAGCTTCAGCGCCTGCAGCGCCAGAACGCCATGACCGCCGACTGCGACATCGAGGATTACATCGGCGAGGACACCATATACGATGCGGTGAATAAGCCCTTCTGCGATCAGCTGGGCGGCATTATGAGCGGTCTCGGCATTCTGTTCACCTTCATCGGCCTCGTCTACGGCCTGCGGAATTTCGACGCCTCTTCCGTTGACCTGATGCAGAGCAGCACCCAGGCGCTGATGGCGGGCATTAAGATTGCCTTTTTGACCTCCATCTTTGGCCTTATCTATTCTCTGCTGTTTAACCTGGTCTATAAAAATTTTGTCCGCAGCGGCGTACAGGCCGTCCGGGAGTTCCAGGACGCCTATACCGAGCGGGTGCGCCCCAGCAACGAGCACGCCGCCGAAAACGCCATGCTGCGTATGCAGTCGGAGCAAAACGCCGCGCTGGAGCGCTTCGGCGCCAGCGTGGGCGACCAGGTGAGCGAGTCCATCATCACGCTGATGCAGCCCATGGTGCAGCAGCTCCAGGACAGCATCAACAACTATGTCACCGTGTCCATCGAGGATCAGCGCGCCGGGATGGACAAGGTGGTGCGCTACTTCCTGGAAAACATGAACACCGCCCTTGGCAGTATTTTCGTCCAGCTCAAGGCCCGGACGGAGGATTTGACCCGCTGGGAGAAGGACACCATCGACAGCTTCCGCACCATGTCCGACAGCATCGGCAAGACCGGCCGCGACCTGGCTCAGACCCAGGCGTACTGCCAGGACATGATACGCACCATGGCCGCCTATACGGAGACCATCCAGTCCCTGACCTCCGCCCAGACCACGGTGGTGCAGGGGATGGAGAGCTTCATGGACGATTACCGCCGGCACCACGAGACAGAGGATGCGCTGGTGCGCTCTATGTCCGCCGCCGCGCAGACCGCCGCCGCCAGCATGGACAAGAGTCTTGTTGTGGCCCAGTCCATCGAGCGAATGGCCGACCAGATGGAATCCGCCCAGCGCGCCGGCACCCAGCAGACCGTGGAGGCCGGCCGTCAGATGGCGGGCGCCGCCCAGTCCGTGCAGGAGATGGCCGGGGCCGTCACTGCGGACATCAACGCCGCCGCCGCGCGGCTTGAGCGGGCCGCCGGGGATTTGGACGGGGTCATGTCCCGCAGCGTCAGCGACAGCCTGGCCCAGATGGACGACAGCCTGGCCCGCCTGAACGACAGCCTGAATCACACCGCCTCCGTCGTGACCAGCGTGACCCAGTCCCTCCGGGC